>NZ_JBHVET010000031.1:0-25900 GCF_042802135.1 Kitasatospora sp. NPDC057512 | reverse complement strand
GGGCCGGGGTTGCCCTCCAGTGCCCGCGCCACCAGCCGGGCCCGGTGCGGCTGCTTCTCGCTCGCGACCAGCGCCGCGCCCCGCTCGGCGGCCAGGGCGCCGAGCAGCGCGGCCTTGCCGCCGGGGCCCGCGCAGCCGTCCAGCCAGAGCCGGTCCGGCCCCTCCAGCGGCGCCGCGGCCAGTGCCAGCGCGACCAGCTGGCTGCCCTCGTCCTGCACGCCCGCCCGGTTCTCCTGCACGGCCGCGACCGCGCCCGGGTCGCCGCCCTCGGCGAGCCGCAGGGCGAACGGGGACCAGCGGCCCGGTTCGGCCTCCGGCAGCGCCTCGGCCAGCTCGTCGACGGTGGCCCGGCCGGGGCGCGCGACCAGGGTGACCTCGGGCCGCTCGTTGTCGGCCCGCAGCAGCTCCTCCATCGCGGCGCGCCCGGAGGCGTCCGGCTGCCAGCGGCCGAGCGAGTCCCAGAGCGCGGAGACCACCCAGCGCGGGTGCGAGTGCACGACCGCCAGGTGGTCCTCGGCGTCCTTGTCGTACGGCGGGGCGACCTTCTCGATCCAGGCGTCCAGGTCGTGGGCGCTGATCCGGCGCAGCACGGCGTTGACGAACTTGGCCTTGCCGTCGCCGAGCACCACCCGGGCCAGCTCGACGGTCGCCGAGACGGCCGCGTGGCTGGGGATGCGGGTGGTGAGCAGCTGGTGGGCGCCGAGCGAGAGCACGTCCAGCACCGGCGGGTCGACCTTGCCGAGCGGCCGGTCGATGCAGGCGGCGATGACCGCGTCGTAGGTGCCCTGCAGGCGCAGGGTGCCGTAGACCAGCTCGGTGGCGAGGGCCGCGTCGCGCCGGTCCATGCCCTTCTGCTCGGCCTCGCGGAGCAGCGAGGGCAGGATCAGGTTGGCGTACGCGTCGCGCTCGTCGACGGCACGCAGCGCGCGGAACGCGACGATCCGGGCCGGGTCCTTCTTCGGGCGGCGGTGCGGGCGGGGGGCGCGCTTGGCGCTGGGGGTGGTCACAGGTGCCTCAAGGTGCTGCGGTGGTTATCAATGAACGGTGGTTGTCGATGAACGGTGGTGGTCAACGAACTCGGACGACAGCGAAGTCGAACGAACACGGACGATCTCAAACGAACAGTAGCGCCAAACCGGAGCGTCAGCCCCCGAAGCGCTCCCCCGCCTCCAGCCGCGCGCCCCTGGCCCAGTCGGCGGCCCGCATCTCCTTCTTCCCCTGCGGACGCACCTCCCCGAGCTCGATGTCGTGGCTGCCGGTGCCGACCCGGACGCTGTTCTTGCCCGCCATCGCGACCTCGCCCGGCGCCAGCTCGGTGGAGTCCGGCAGCAGCCTGACCGGCCCGGTGACCTTCAGCCGCTCGCCCCGGAACTCCGTCCAGGCCCCCGGCGCCGGCGCGCAGCCGCGCACCACCCGGTCGATCCGCAGCGCGGGGTGGTTCCAGTCGATCCGCGCGTCCTCGACGCTGAGCTTCGGCGCGAGCGTGACGCCCTCGGCCGGCTGCGGCACGGCGTGCAGGGAGCCGTCCTCGATGCCGTCCATGGTGGCCGCGAGCAGCCGCGCGCCGGAGACGGAGAGCCGGGTGAGCAGCTCGCCGCTGGTGTCGGTCGGGCGGATCTCCTCGGTGATCACGCCGTAGACCGGGCCGGAGTCCAGGCCCTGCTCGATCAGGAAGGTGGACGCGCCGGTGACCTCGTCGCCGGCCAGCACCGCGTGCTGGACCGGGGCCGCGCCGCGCCAGGCGGGCAGCAGCGAGAAGTGCAGGTTGACCCAGCCGTGCTTGGGGATCTCCAGGGTGCCGGGGCGCAGCAGCGCGCCGTAGGCGACCACCGGGCAGCAGTCGGGGGCGAGTTCGGTGAGCCGGGCGACGAAGTCCGGGTCGCTGGGCTTCGCCGGCTTGAGGACCTCGATCCCGGCCTCCTCGGCGCGCTGGGCGACGGGGCTGGCGACCAGCTTGCGCCCGCGCCCGGCCGGGGCGTCGGGGCGGGTGACCACGGCGACGACCTCGTGCCGGTCCGAGGCGAGCAGGGCGTCCAGGGCGGGAACGGCGACCTCGGGGGTGCCGGCGAAGACGAGACGCATCAAGTGCCTTTCTGCAAACGGGAGTTCAAGAAGCCAACGAAGACCGAAAATCGACCGGAGGACCGGAGGACCGGAGAGGACCGACCGGACTCAGCGGGCGGAACCGAAGGTGCCGTGCGGCGAGACCTTGACCACCGGGGCCGGCCCGGCGCCCCAGTCCGCCTCCCGGATCGCCTTCAGCGCGGCCTTGCGCTGCTCGCGGTCCAGCCGGTCGATGAAGATGATGCCGTCCAGGTGGTCGGTCTCGTGCTGGATGCACCGGGCGAGCAACTGCGTGCCCTCCACCGTCACCGGATCGCCGTACATGTTGAAGCCCTTGGCCACCACGCCGTACGCGCGCGTGGTGTCGTAGCGCAGACCGGGCAGCGACAGGCAGCCCTCGGGGCCGTCCTGCTCCTCCTCGCTCAGCGACAGGTCCGGGTTGATCAGGTGCCCGGTGACGCCGTCCACGTGGTACGTGAACACCCGCAGCGAGACGCCGAGTTGGGGCGCGGCGAGGCCGGCGCCGGGGGCGTCGAGCATGGTGTCGGTGAGGTCGCCGACCAGCTTGCGCAGTTCCTTGTCGAAGGTGGTCACCGGCTGGGCGGTGGACCGCAGGACGGGGTCTCCGAAGAGACGGATCGGCTGGATCGCCACGGGGTACGGGCTCCTGTCCGTAGGGGCGCGGGCTGCGGTCGGCGGCTGGTTCACCCGCCAGTCTATGCAACCCGCGCGGCCGCCCGCCGAGGGCTTCCCCGGAGCCCGGACCGACACCGGAGCGGCACCGCTCCAGGGCCCGGATCGGCGCCGCGTCAAGGCCCGGATCGGCGCCGGACCGGCACCGGATCGCCGCCCGGCACGCCCCGACTGTGCCGAGCCGCGTTACCCCGGCCCCCGCTTCGGCGTTGGTCAAGAGAGATTGACCGGGGCCGGGCGCACGGGACACCGCGTCCCGGCCGAGCTGAACCGTACGGAAGGTGGCACGTAGGCCATGGCCGAGCAGATCAACCACGACGCCCGGGCGCGGGCGAGCCTGCACCTGCTGGTGCGGGACATCGAGCGGGTGAGGCGGCAGGTCGACGCGCTGCGGACGCTCACCGCTCAACTGGGCAACGTCTACCGTCCGCGCCGACCGAGCACCTCGGCCGGCTTCGTGGTGTACGGGCGGGCGCCGGCGCCGACCGTGCGCCTGGCACAGGAGCTACGGGAGAGCGTGGAGACCCTGGTGGCGGCGGCGGTCGAGTTCGACCGGGCGCTGGGGTTCTCCTGGGACTCGGTGGGCTCCGCCCTCGGGGTCACCAAGCAGGCGGTGCACCGGCGCTACGGGATGCGCCGGCCGACCAGCGAACTCCTCGCCGCGAGCGGCGCCGTCCCGGGCCAGGCCCGTCCGGACCGCTCCGAGGAGCTGCCCACGGGCACCGAGCGCACCGGACTGGCCACGACCGTCCCGGCGGCCCGCCAGGGCGGCCTGGACGGTCGCGCCCTGGACCGCACCACGATCGACCGCAGCACGATGGACCGCACCGGCATCGACCGCACGCCCATCGACCGCACCGGCATCGACCGCGGCCCGCTGGACCGCACCGGCATCGACCGCTCCCCCGCCGACCGCACCACGACCGACCGCAGCACCCCCGTCGACCGCCCCCAGGCGGACCGACCCGGCATCCCGCTGCGCGGCTGACCGAGCCGCCGCACCCGGGCCGTCCGGGGCGGGGTGGCCCACTCACCCCGCCCCGCCGGGCCGCCGGTCCCGACACCCCCGAACGCGACGCGCGCACCCGAGAGCCCACGAACCCCCCGAACGCGACGCACCCACCCGAGAGCCCACGAACCCCCGAACCCCACCCCTCAGCCGATGTCCGTCGGATCCACCCGCACCCGCACCGGCTCCGCCGTCCGCAGCGCGATCCGCGCGATCTGCGCCGCCTTGAGCGCCGCCGCCAGCGCGGCCCCCTGCCCGGGCGGCACCCGCAGCAGCGCGCGCTCCTGCTCCTCCCCCCGCAGCAACGGCGCCGGCACCGGCCCGAGCACGTCCGCCTCCTCCGGCAGCCGGATCAGGTTCAGCAGGTCCGCCACCGCCGAGGGGCTGCCGCTCACCGAGGCCATCCGGGACACCGGCGGGAAGTGCAGCTGCGCCCGTTCGTCCCGCTCCAGCCCGGCGTGCCCCAAAGGGTCCCAGCGGACCAGTGCCTGCACCGGGCGGGCCGAGGGCTCGGCGACCACGACCACCGTCCCGCCCTCCGTCGAGGGCCGCGCCAGCGCGGCCGCCGTGAGCCAGAGCCGCAGCGCCTCCTCCCCCGCCCGCAGGTCCGGTCGGCCGAGCAGCGCCCAGCCGTCCAGCAGCAGCACGGCCCCGTACCCGCCGCCGCCCTCGACCACCGGCTCCGCGCCGGGCGTGGAGATCACCAGGGAGGGCTCGTCCGGCACGGTGGCCAGCACCGCGTCCCGGCCCGAGGTCCGCACCGGGATGCGCGGGAACGCCTTGCCCAGCTCCTCCGCCGTCCGCCGGGCCCCGACCACCTGGGCCCGCAGCCGGAAGGACCCGCACTCGGGGCAGTGCCAGTCGTTCTCCGGCTCCCCGCACCAGGCGCAGCACAGCGTGGCGTCCGCCGAGGGCGCCTCCAGCGGCCCCTCGCAGCGCCGGCAGCGGGCGGGGGTGCGGCAGCGCCCGCAGGCCAGCCGGGGCACGTAGCCGCGCCGGGGCACCTGGATGAGCACCGGGTGCCCGGCGGCCAGCGACTCCCGGGCGGCCTCCCAGGCCACCGAGGGCAGCCGGGCGGCCTGGGCGGCGGCGTCCCGGTGCTGGTCCTGGTCGGTGACGGTCCGCACCCGGGGCGCGGCCTGCCGCACCGTCTCCCGGTCCGCGACCAGCGGGCGCGCCCAGCCGGTGCTGACCAACTGCGCGCCCTCCACCGTCACCGCGTGCCCGCCGAGCAGCACCGCGGCGCCCTCCTCGGCGGCCCGCAGCAGCGCCACCTCGCGGACGTGCGGGTGCGGGGCGCGCGGGTCGCTGTGGCTGCCGTCCCCGTCCGACCAGACGACGACCAGCCCGAGGTCCCGGACCGGCGCGAACATGGTGGCCCTGGTCCCGATCGCGGCACGCACCGAGCCCCGGCTCACCGCGAGCCAGCGCTTGTAGCGCTCGCGCGGGCCGAGGTCGGCCTCCAGCGCCACGTGCGTCCCGGGGCCGAGCAGTTCGGTCAGCGCCTGGTCGACCCGGGCCACCGAGCGCCCCTCCGGGAGCACGACCAGCGCCCCGCGCCCGCCGGCCAGCGTCGCGGCCACCGCCCGCGCGATCTCGTACGGCCAGCCGGGCCCGGGCAGCGCCGCCCAGACCGCGCGCGGCGAGCCGCTGGCGGCGAGCGAGGCGAGGAAGTCGGGCCCGGCGGGGTAGCGCTGCCAGCCGCCGGGGGCCGGGGCGGCCGGGCGCGGCAGCGGCGGTGGCGAGGGTTCGGCCTCGGCCTTGGCGTGCCGGGGCGGGACGGCCAGCTGGAGCACGTCGGCCAGCGTCCCGGCGTACCGGTCGGCGACGGTCCGGCACAGCCGCAGCAGCTGCGGGGTGAGCACCGGCTCGGGCGAGAGCACCTGGGCGAGCGGGGCGAGCGGGCCGGCGAAGTCGCTCTTCTCCAGCCGGGCGACGATGAACCCGTCGTGCAGTTCCCCGCCCTCGCGCTGGCCCTTCACCACCCGCGCCCCGAACCGCACCCGCACCCGCACCCCGGGCTGGGCCTCCTCGGCCATGGCGGCCGGCACCGCGTAGTCGAAGAACTTGTCGATGGTGAGCACGCCCTTGTCCACCACGACCCGGGCCACCGGCAGGTGCTCGGCCCGCTTGGCCCCGTGCCAGGTGCGCGGCTTGGCCCGTTTGACCGTCTCCCGGATGAACGCCAGCTGCTCCGGCTCGGCGGCCCCGTTCTCCCCTGTGCTGCTCATCGCCACCAAGTACTACCAGGTCACACCGACAATGCACGAAGCGGCGCCCACCCCCGAACGGGGACGGGCGCCGCTTCCGGGCGCTACGGGCCGAGCGTCAGAACGCTACGGGCCGGCTCTCGGGCACCGGGCTCAGGACGTCAGTCCTGGACGGCGGCCTTCAGCTGCTCCACGCGGTCGGTGCGCTCCCAGGTGAAGTCCGGCAGCTCACGGCCGAAGTGGCCGTACGCGGCGGTCTGGGAGTAGATCGGGCGCAGCAGGTCCAGGTCGCGGATGATCGCGGCCGGACGCAGGTCGAAGACCTCGGAGACGGCCTTCTGGATCGCCAGGACCGGCACCGACTCGGTGCCGAAGGTCTCCACGAACAGGCCGACCGGCTCGGCCTTGCCGATCGCGTACGCGACCTGCACCTCGGCGCGGCGGGCGAGGCCGGCGGCGACGATGTTCTTCGCCACCCAGCGCATCGCGTACGCGGCCGAGCGGTCCACCTTGGACGGGTCCTTGCCGGAGAAGGCGCCGCCGCCGTGGCGGGCCATGCCGCCGTAGGTGTCGATGATGATCTTGCGGCCGGTGAGGCCCGCGTCGCCCATCGGGCCGCCGATCTCGAAGCGGCCGGTCGGGTTGACCAGCAGGCGGTAGCCCTCGGTGGTCAGCTTGATGCCCTGCTCGGCCAGCGCCTTCAGCTCCGGCTCGACCACGAACTCGCGGATGTCCGGGGTGAGCAGCGACTCCAGGTCGATGTCACTGGCGTGCTGGGTGGAGACGACCACGGTGTCGAGGCGGACGGCCTTGTCGCCGTCGTACTCGATGGTGACCTGGGTCTTGCCGTCGGGGCGCAGGTAGGGGATGGTCCCGTTCTTGCGCACCTCGGTCAGGCGGCGGGAGAGGCGGTGCGCCAGGGTGATCGGCAGCGGCATGAGCTCGGGCGTCTCGTCCGACGCGTAGCCGAACATCAGGCCCTGGTCACCGGCGCCCTGCTTGTCCAGGTCGTCCTCATCGCCCTCGACCCGTGCCTCGTACGCGGTGTCGACGCCCTGCGCGATGTCGGGCGACTGGGCACCGATGGACACCGACACGCCGCAGGAGGCGCCGTCGAAGCCCTTCTTGGAGCTGTCGTAGCCGATCTCCAGGATCTTGTCCCGGACGAGCTGGGCGATCGGCGCGTACGCCTTGGTGGTCACCTCGCCGGCCACGTGCACCTGGCCGGTGGTGATGAGCGTCTCCACGGCGACCCGGGACGTCGGGTCCTCCCGCAGGAGAGCGTCAAGGATGGTGTCGCTGATCTGGTCAGCGATCTTGTCGGGGTGTCCCTCGGTGACGGACTCCGAGGTGAACAGGCGGCGAGACACAGCGCTCCCTGGGGTTGCAGCGGCTGCTGACTGAAGTTCCCCGGCTCGTACCGGGGAACTCCGGAAAGACTTGATTCCTGGAGTCTAACGGTCTGGTTCCGCCGAACGTCACCCGCTTCAGGATTTCTCGACCGCCGCGCGAGCGATTCCGATCAGTTGCCGCCCGTTTCCAGCCGCTTTGCGACCAGGTCCCAGACCACGTCCGCGAGCGCCTCCTTCGGGCCCACCGGAACGGCCGTCTCGCTGCCGTCCGAGCCCAGCACCACGGCCTCGTTGACGTCCGTGCCGAAGGCCTTGCCGTTGCCCACCTCGTTCACGACCAGCAGGTCACAGCCCTTGCGCGCGAGCTTGGCGCGGCCGTTGGCGAGCACGTCGTCCGTCTCCGCCGCGAAACCCACCACGAGTTGACCCGAACGGGCCCGGTGGGCCGAGAGCTCGGCCAGGATGTCCGGATTGCGGACCAGGGCGACGGGGGCCGGTTCGACCCCCTCGACCTTCTTGATCTTGCCGGTGGCGTACTCGGCGGGCCGGAAGTCCGCCACCGCCGCGGCCATCACCACGGCGTCCGCGTCCCGGACCGCCTTCAGCGCCGCCTCGCGCAGCTCCAGCGCGGTCGAGACGTGCACCACGTCCACCCCGGCCGGGTCCGGCAGCTCGGCGTTGGCCGAGAGCAACGTCACCCGGGCCCCGCGCGCCGCGGCCGTCACGGCGAGCGCGTAGCCCTGCTTGCCGGAGGAGCGGTTGCCCAGGTAGCGCACCGGGTCCAGCGGCTCCCGGGTGCCGCCGGCCGAGACCACCACGTGCCGGCCGGCCAGGTCGGTCGGCACCGCGCCACCTCGGCGCAGCACGGCCCTGCACGCCTCGAAGATCGCGGAGGGCTCGGGCAGCCGGCCCTTGCCGGTGTCCTTGCCGGTCAGCCGCCCGACGGCCGGCTCCAGCACGATCACGCCCCGGCGGCGCAGCGTGGCGACGTTGTCCCGGGTGGCCGGGTGCTCCCACATCTCGGTGTGCATCGCGGGCGCCAGCACCACCGGGCAGCGGGCGGTGAGCAGGGTGTTGGTCAGCAGGTCGTCGGCGAGGCCGTGGGCGGCCTTGGCGATCAGGTCGGCGGTGGCCGGGGCGACCACGACCAGGTCGGCCTGCTGCCCGATCCGCACGTGCGGCACCTCGTGCACGCGCTCCCAGGTCTCGGTGGCGGCCGGGCGGCCGGACAGCGCGGCCCAGGTCGCCTCGCCGACGAAGTGCAGCGCGGCCGCGGTCGGCACCACGGTGACCTGGTGGCCGGACTCGGTGAAGCGGCGCAGCAGCTCGCACGCCTTGTACGCGGCGATCCCGCCGCTCACGCCGAGGACCACGCGGGGGGCGTCCGCACTCAGAGTCATCTACCGGCCTTTCTCCGCATCGGGCTCCGCATCGGGAACGCGCCCACCCTACGGCCCCCCGGCCCCGCCCCGCACAGCGCCCCGGCCCGACCCCGTACGGCGCCCCGGCGCCGGGAACGCCGAAGGGCCCGGCGGAAACGATTCCGCCGGGCCCTTCCGGAAATTCAGCGACCGCCTCAGGCAGCCTCGACCGCCTCGGCGGTCAGCATGCCCGCGTTGATCTCGCGCAGCGCGATCGACAGCGGCTTCTCGTGCACGTGGGTGTCGACCAGCGGGCCGACGTACTCCAGCAGGCCCTCGCCGAGCTGGGAGTAGTAAGCGTTGATCTGGCGCGCGCGCTTGGCGGCGTAGATCACGAGGCTGTACTTGGAGTCGGTGGCCTCGAGCAGCTCGTCGATCGGCGGGTTGATGATGCCCTCGGGCGCGGTCATGGAAGAGGACACGCTAAAACCTTCCGAAAGGGTGGAAAAGACAGACAGGTCAGGCTACACCGAGCAAGGCTAGCAGTTCGGCCGCTACCTGCTCGACCGAGGTGTTGACAAGGGTCGTGTCGAACTCGGGCTCGGCCGCGAGCTCGACCTTGGCCGCCGCCAGCCGCTTCTCGATCACGTCCTGCGACTCGGTGCCCCGGCCGGTCAGCCGGCGGACCAGCTCGTCCCAGCTCGGCGGGGCCAGGAAGACCAGCTGCGCCTCGGGCATCGACTCGCGCACCTGCCGGGCGCCCTGGAGGTCGATCTCCAGCAGCACCGGCTCGCCGCGCTCCAGCTTCTCCTGCACGGCCGCACGCGGGGTCCCGTAACGGTTCCCGGCGAACTCGGCCCACTCCAGCAGCTCGCCGTTGGCGACCAGCTTGTCGAACTCGTCGTTGTCGACGAAGTGGTACTGGACCCCGTTCTTCTCGCCGGGCCTCGGGTGCCGGGTCGTCGCCGACACCGAGAGCCAGACCTCGGGGTGCATCTTCCTCATATGAGCGACGACCGTGCTCTTGCCGACCCCCGAAGGGCCGGAGAGCACGGTCAGCCGCGGACGCTCACTCATGCACCGATTATCCCGGATCGCGGACGATCCTGGGACCACGGGGGCACGGTCAGGCGGCGCCACCGCCGAACTCCCGCTCCAGGGAAGCGATCTGGTTCGTACCGAGGCCGCGGACACGCCGGCTCTCACTGATGCCGAGGCGCTCCATGATCTGCTTGGCGCGGACCTTGCCGACACCGGGAAGGGACTCCAGCAGAGCCGAGACCTTCATCTTGCCGATCACGTCGTTGTCGGCCTTGCCGGCCTTGATCACCTCGTGCAGGGAGGCGCCGGAGTGCTTGAGCCGGTTCTTGACCTCGGCGCGCTCCCGGCGAGCCTCGGCGGCCTTGGCGAGCGCGGCGGTGCGCTGTTCAGGGGTAAGGGGCGGAAGGGCCACGCCGTTCACCTCAGGGTGTGGATGGATGGATTGAGCTAGGACTGGTTCGGTACCGAGGACACCGTCCGCAAGGGGAACCACAAGGCCCTGACCTGCGGGAGACGCGGAAATCGCGGCTCGCCGATGACCTATCGCCGGACACTACCCGGATTGCGGCGCCACGTCAGGAAAAGAACACGAAAAGTCCTGGTCAGCCAAGGCCGACCAGGACTTTCCAGGGCAAAATGACCGCGATTGCGAGACTTTGACGGGGCCGATGTGACGGCGCTCACGTCAACCCGGCGGCCACCGCGCGGTCCTGCGGACACTCCGCAGGGTTACCGCCCCGCTACCTGAAGGACGGGTTCCGCTACCGGGGCCCGTCCTACACCGCGTCCGCGAACTCGCCGACGAAGCGCTCCGCCGCCGCGCGCAGCGCCGGCACCGAGGGGCCGTGCTTGAGCACGTCCCGGCTGACGCTCGGCACCACGTTCGTCACCGAGGCGCCGAAGACCCGCGGCAGGTCCGCCATGGTCGCGCCCTGGGCGCCGATCCCGGGGGCCAGCAGCGGGCCGTTGATGGCCAGGTCCACGCCCGCGTCGGCCAGCGTCGCGCCGACCACCGCGCCGAAGGAGCCGAGCGGCGCGGCGCCCTCGTTCTCGGCCGCCAGCTGCCGCAGCACCGAGGCCGCGACCGGCTCGCCGTCCGCGCCCACCGCGCGCTGCACCTCGGCGCCCTCCGGGTTGGAGGTGAGCGCCAGCGCGAAGACGCCGCAGCCCTGCTCCCGGGCCAGGTCCAGGGCCGGGCGCAGCGAGCCGAAGCCCAGGTACGGGCTGACCGTCACCGCGTCCGAGAACAGCGGGCTGCCCGGCGACAGGAAGGCCTCGGCGTACGCGGCCATGGTGGAGCCGATGTCGCCGCGCTTGGCGTCCATCAGGACCAGCGCGCCGGCCGCCCGGGCCTCCTCGACGGTGCGCTCCAGCACCGCGACGCCCTTGCTGCCGAAGCGCTCGAAGAAGGCGGCCTGCGGCTTCAGCACGGCCACCCGGTCGGCCAGTGCCTCGACCACGGTGCGGCTGAAGGACTCCAGCCCGGCGAGGTCGTCGCCGAGCCCCCAGGCGGCGAGCAGGGAGGCGTGCGGGTCGATGCCGACGCAGAGCTGGCCGCGGGTGTCGAGGGCCTGGCGCAGCCGGGCACCGAACGGGGCGAGGGTCATGTCGTCCTTTCCAGGACCGATGGGTCCAGAACTGATGGGTCCAGAACCGATGGGGGTGTTCACGAGCCGCGGACGGCGCTGCCGACGGCGTCGGCCAGGCTGCGGAAGCCGCCCGCGCGGACCTTGGCGGACAGGCCCTTGTGGATCCGCCGGCACCAGAACGGGCCCTCGTAGATGAAGGCGCTGTAGCCCTGGACCAGGTCGGCGCCGTGGACGATCCGCTGCCAGGCGTCCTCGGCGGTCTCGATGCCGCCGACCGAGACCAGGGTCAGCCGGCCCCCGGTGCGGGCGCGCAGCCGCTGGAGGACCTCCAGGGCGCGGGCCTTGAGCGGGGCGCCGGACAGGCCGCCCATACCGATCTCCTCGACCCGCGCGGCGTCGGCGCGCAGGCCCTCGCGGCCGATCGTGGTGTTGGTGGCGATGATGCCGTCCAGGCCCAGTTCCAGGGCGAGGTCGGCGACCGCGTCGACGTCCTCGTCGGCCAGGTCGGGGGCGATCTTGACCAGCAGCGGCACGTGGTGCGCGGTGGTGCGGTCGGCGGCCTCGCGGACGGCGGAGAGCAGCGGCCGCAGGTGGTCCACGGCCTGGAGGTTGCGCAGCCCGGGGGTGTTCGGCGAGCTGACGTTGACCACCAGGTAGTCGGCGTACTGGGCCAGCCGCTCGGTGGACTTCACGTAGTCGGCGACGGCGTCGGCCTCCTCGACCACCTTGGTCTTGCCGATGTTGACGCCGAGCACCGGGGTGGAGCTGGTGTGCGGGCGGGCGGCCAGCCGGGCGGCGACCCGGGCCGAGCCCTGGTTGTTGAAGCCCATCCGGTTGATCAGCGCGCGGTCCTCGACCAGGCGGAACAGCCGGGGCGCCGGGTTGCCGGGCTGGGGCTCGCCGGTGACGGTGCCGATCTCGACGTAGTCGAAGCCGAGCATCGACAGGCCGTCGATGCCGACGCCGTTCTTGTCGAAGCCGGCCGCCAGGCCGAACGGGCCGGGCAGGTCGAGGCCGAGGGCGCGGGTGCGCAGGGCCCGGTCGCGCGGGGCGAGCACCAGCCGCACCAGGGTGCGCAGGCCGGGCACCGAGGAGGCGAGGCGGATCCAGAAGAAGGCGAGGTGGTGGGCCTTCTCGGGGTCCATCCTCTTGAAGAGCAGGTCGAACAGAAGCTTGTACAAGGGTGGTTCAACTCCCGGAGCGGATAACGGGCTTGCTCATGGAAGTGGGGGGCACCCGGCTGGCTCCGGTGCCCCCCACTGCGGTGGTGCTACTTGCGGCCGGCGTTGATCAGCTCGGCGTGCTCCTGGAGCGACATCACCCCGACCTCGTCGCGCAGCAGCGCGTCCATGCCCTGCACGGCCGCGCCCATCGCCTGGACGGTGGTCAGGCAGGGCACCGCGCGGGCCACGGCCGCGGTGCGGATCTCGTAGCCGTCGAGGCGGCCGCCGGTGCCGTACGGCGTGTTGATGATGAGGTCGACCTCGCCGTCGTGGATCAGCTGGACGATGGTCCGCTCGCCGTTCGGGCCCTCGCCCTCGCTGTGCTTGCGCACCAGCGTGGACGGGATGCCGCCGCGGTGGAGCACCTCGGCGGTGCCGGCGGTGGCGAGCACCTCGAAGCCGAGGTTGACCAGCGCCCGGGCCGGGAAGACCAGGTTGCGCTTGTCGCGGTTGGCCACCGAGACGAAGACCTTGCCCTTGGTCGGCAGCGCGCCGTACGCGCCGGACTGCGCCTTGGCGTAGGCGGTGCCGAACACCTTGTCGATGCCCATGACCTCACCGGTCGAGCGCATCTCCGGGCCGAGCACGGTGTCCACCCCGCGGCCGTGGATGTCGCGGAAGCGGCTCCACGGCATCACGGCCTCCTTGACCGCGATCGGCGCGTCGGCGGGCAGCGTGCCGCCGTCGCCCTCGGCCGGGAGCAGGCCCTCGGCGCGCAGCTCGGCGATGGTGGCGCCGAGCGAGATCCGGGCGGCGGCCTTGGCCAGCGGCACGGCGGTCGCCTTGGAGGTGAACGGGACGGTCCGGGAGGCGCGCGGGTTGGCCTCCAGCACGTAGAGGATGTCCCCGGCCATGGCGAACTGGATGTTGATCAGGCCGCGGACGCCGACACCGCGCGCGATGGCCTCGGTGGAGGTGCGCAGGCGCTTGATGTCGTAGCCGCCGAGGGTGATCGGGGGCAGCGCGCAGGCGGAGTCGCCGGAGTGGATGCCGGCCTCCTCGATGTGCTCCATGACGCCGCCGAGGTAGAGCTCGCTGCCGTCGTAGAGGGCGTCGACGTCGATCTCCACCGCGTCGTCGAGGAAGCGGTCGATGAGCACCGGGTGCTCGGAGATCAGGCCCGCGTGGCGCTCCAGGTAGGAGGCGAGCGAGGCCTCGTCGTAGACGATCTCCATGCCGCGGCCGCCGAGCACGTAGGACGGGCGGGCGAGCACGGGGTAGCCGATCTCGTCGGCGATCGCCTTGGCCTCGTCGAAGGAGAAGGCGGTGCCGTGCTTGGGGGCCGGCAGGCCGGCGTCGCGCAGGACGCGGCCGAAGGCGCCGCGCTCCTCGGCGAGGTCGATCGCCTCGGGCTGGGTGCCGGCGATCGGCACGCCGTTGTCCTTGAGCGCCTGGGCCAGGCCGAGCGGGGTCTGGCCGCCGAGCTGGACGATCACGCCGGCGAGCGGGCCGGCCTGCTGCTCGGCGTGGACGATCTCCAGCACGTCCTCCAGGGTGAGCGGCTCGAAGTAGAGCCGGTCGGAGGTGTCGTAGTCGGTGGAGACGGTCTCCGGGTTGCAGTTGACCATGACGGTCTCGTACCCGGCGTCGGCGAGCGCGAAGGAGGCGTGCACGCAGGAGTAGTCGAACTCGATGCCCTGGCCGATGCGGTTCGGGCCGGAGCCCAGGATGATCACGGCGGGCTTGCTGCGCGGGGCGACCTCGTTCTCCTCGTCGTAGGACGAGTAGAAGTACGGGGTCTTGGCGGCGAACTCGGCGGCGCAGGTGTCGACGGTCTTGAACACCGGGCGGATGCCGAGGGCGTGGCGCACCTCGCGGACGACGTCCGACTTCAGGCCGCGGATCTCGCCGATCTGCTGGTCGGAGAAGCCGTGCCGCTTGGCGTGGCGCAGCAGCTCGGGGGTGAGCTCGGCGGCCTCGGCCAGCTCGCCGGCGATCTCGTCCAGCAGGAAGAGCTGGTCGACGAACCACGGGTCGATCCTGGTGGCCTCGAACACCTCCTCCGGGGTGGCGCCGGCCCGGATGGCCTCCATCACGGTGTTGATCCGGCCGTCGGTCGGCACGACCGCCTTGGCCAGCAGCTCCGCCTTCTCGCCGACGGGGCCGGTCCAGGAGAACTGGGAGCCCTTCTTCTCCAGCGAGCGCAGCGCCTTCTGGAGGGCCTCGGGGAAGTTGCGGCCGAGGGCCATGGCCTCGCCGACCGACTTCATGGTGGTGGTCAGGGTGGCGTCGGCGCTCGGGAACTTCTCGAACGCGAACCGCGGCACCTTGACGACGACGTAGTCGAGGGTCGGCTCGAAGGAGGCCGGGGTCTCCTCGGTGATGTCGTTGGGGATCTCGTCCAGGGTGTAGCCGACGGCCAGCTTGGCGGCGATCTTGGCGATCGGGAAGCCGGTGGCCTTGGAGGCGAGCGCCGAGGAGCGGGAGACGCGCGGGTTCATCTCGATGACGATGACCCGGCCGTCGTCGGGGTTGACGGCGAACTGGATGTTGCAGCCGCCGGTGTCGACGCCGACCTCGCGGATGACGGCGATGCCGATGTCGCGCAGGATCTGGTACTCGCGGTCGGTGAGGGTCATCGCCGGGGCGACGGTGATCGAGTCACCGGTGTGCACGCCCATCGGGTCGAAGTTCTCGATGGAGCAGACGACCACGACGTTGTCGTTCTTGTCGCGCATCAGCTCCAGCTCGTACTCCTTCCAGCCGAGGATGGACTCCTCCAGGAGCACCTCGGTGGTCGGCGAGAGGGTCAGGCCCTGGCCGGCGATGCGGCGCAGGTCCTCCTCGTTGTGGGCGAAGCCGGAGCCGGCGCCGCCCATGGTGAAGGAGGGGCGGACGACGACCGGGTAGCCGCCGAGCGTGTCGACGCCGGCCAGCACCTCGTCCATGGTGTGGCAGATGACCGAGCGGGCGGACTCGCCGTGGCCGATCTTGGCGTTGACGGCCTCGACGACGCCCTTGAAGAGCTCGCGGTCCTCGCCCTTGTTGATCGCCTCGACGTCGGCGCCGATCAGCTCGACGCCGTACTTCTCCAGCGTGCCCGCCGCGTGCAGCGAGATCGCCGTGTTGAGCGCGGTCTGGCCGCCCAGGGTCGGCAGCAGCGCGTCGGGGCGCTCCTTGGCGATGATCTTCTCGACGAACTCCGGGGTGATCGGCTCGACGTAGGTGGCGTCGGCGATCTCCGGGTCGGTCATGATCGTGGCCGGGTTGGAGTTGACCAGCACGACCCGCAGGCCCTCGGCCTTGAGGACCCGGCAGGCCTGCGTACCCGAGTAGTCGAACTCGGCGGCCTGGCCGATCACGATCGGGCCGGAGCCGATCACCAGGACGGACTTGATGTCAGTGCGCTTAGGCACGCTGGCCCTCCATGAGCTTCACGAAGCGGTCGAACAGGTAGGCGGCGTCGTGCGGACCGGCGGCCGCTTCGGGGTGGTACTGCACGCTGAAGGCGGGGACGTCGAGTGCCTGGAGGCCCTCGACCACGTCGTCGTTGAGGCAGACGTGGGAGACCTCGACCCGCCCGTAGGGGGTGTCGCTCACCTTGTCCAGCGGGGCGTTCACGGCGAAGCCGTGGTTGTGGGCGGTCACCTCGACCGTGCCGGTGGTGCGGTCCTGCACCGGCTGGTTGATGCCGCGGTGGCCGTACTTGAGCTTGTAGGTGCCGAAGCCCAGGGCGCGGCCGAGGATCTGGTTGCCGAAGCAGATCCCGAAGAACGGGGTCTTGCGCTCCAGCACGCCCTGCGCCACGGCGACCTGGTGGTCGGCGGTGGCCGGGTCGCCCGGGCCGTTGGAGAAGAACACGCCGTCCGGGTTGACGGCGTAGAGGTCCTCCAGGGTGGAGTTCGCCGGCAGCACGTGCACCTCGATGCCGCGCTCGGCCATCCGCTGCGGGGTCATCGCCTTGATGCCGAGGTCCAGCGCGGCGACGGTGAACTTCTTCTCACCGATCGCGGGCACCACGTACGCCTCGGTGGTGGCGACCTCGGCGCACAGGTCGGCGCCCTTCATCTCGGGCGACTGCTGCACCCGGGCCAGCAGGGCGGCCTGGTCGGCCAGCGCCTCGCCGGAGAAGATGCCGCAGCGCATCGCGCCGCGCTCGCGCAGGTGGCGGGTCAGCGCGCGGGTGTCGATGCCGCTGATGCCGACGACGCCCTGGTCGACCAGTTCCTCGTCGAGCGAGCGGCGGGAGCGCCAGTTGGAGGCGACCCGGGCGGGGTCGCGCACCACGTAGCCGGCGACCCAGATCTGCTTGGACTCGTCGTCCTCGTCGTTCCAGCCGGTGTTGCCGATCTGCGGGGCGGTCATCACGACCACCTGGCGGTGGTACGACGGGTCGGTGAGGGTCTCCTGGTAGCCGGACATGCCGGTGTTGAAGACCGCCTCGCCGAAGGTCTCGCCGAGGGCGCCGTAGGCCTGTCCGCGGAAGGTCCGGCCGTCCTCCAGGACGAGCACGGCAGGCACTCGTTCCCGCCGTTGGCGCTGCGTGGTGGGGGCAGGTGCGGTCATTGCGCGGCCTCTTCCGTCTTCGTCTTCGTACGTGTTGCGAGCTGAGCGACCGCCTCGACCCAGGCGGCGTGCTCATCGGGGTGGTCGGCCCGGAAACCGGAGTCCAGCTCGGTACCCTCGTGCGTCCAGGTGACGACGAGCAGCCCGGAGGGGACGACCTTGCCGGCGATCCCGGAGTCCGTACGGGCACCGGTCAGGCGCTCGGCCGGGATCCAGAAGTCGACGTCGCCCGGGCGCTGCACCAGCAGGCCGTCCTCGCCGAGGGTGAGGTCGGCGCGGCTGCGGGTGCCCAGGCCGTGGGCGACGACCCGGTCGAGCCAGTTCCCGGCGGTGGTCGTGCCGTGGTACCGGCCGCTGGTCTCCAGGATGGTGCGCCCGGCGCGGGCCGGCACGGCCGGCAGCGGCGGGATGCCGGACTGCAGGGTGCGCCGCCAGTTCCAGCCCTGGCGCATCAGCCAGTAGACGAGGCCGATCACGATCAGCAGGCCGATGGACCAGCCGATGTACCCGGGCCAGTCGGTGACCTTCGCCTGCTCCTGGGCGAGCGTGGCGCGGTCCATCACGCCTCGCCCCGCTCGGCGAGCTCGCCGGCCAGCACGGTGGCGCGACCGCGCAGGAAGGTGGCGTGCACCCGTCCGGGCAGGTCCAGGCCCTTGTAAGGGGTGTTGCGGCTGCGGGTGGCGAAGCTGTCCGGGTTCACGGCACCACGGTACGCGGGATCGAACAGCACCAGGTTGGCCGGCTCACCCACCGAGATCGGCCGGCCGTGGCCGGTGAGACGGCCGATCCGGGCCGGGCGGTGCGACATCCGGTCCGCGACGCCCTCCCAGTTCAGCAGGCCGGTGTCGACCATGGTCTGCTGCACGACCGACAGCGCGGTCTCCAGGCCGACCATGCCCATCGCGGCCACGGCCCACTCGCAGTCCTTGTCCTCGGCCGGGTGCGGCGCGTGGTCGGTGGCGACGGCGTCGATGGTGCCGTCGGCCAGCGCCTCGCGCAGCGCCCGGACGTCCTCGGCGGTGCGCAGCGGCGGGTTGACCTTGTACACCGGGTCGTAGGTGCGGACCAGCTCGTCGGTGAGCAGCAGGTGGTGCGGGGTCACCTCGGCGGTGACGTCCCAGCCCTTGGACTTGGCCCAGCGGACGATCTCGACCGAGCCGGCCGTGGAGAGGTGGCAGACGTGCAGCCGGGAGCCGACGTGCGCGGCGAGCAGCACGTCGCGGGCGATGATCGACTCCTCGGCGACGGCCGGCCAGCCGCCGAGCCCGAGCTCGCCGGAGACCTGGCCCTCGTTCATCTGGGCGCCCTCGGTCAGCCGCGGCTCCTGGGCGTGCTGGGCGACGACGCCGTCGAAGGCCTTGACGTACTCCAGGGCGCGGCGCATCAGCACCGCGTCGTCCACGCACTTGCCGTCGTCGGAGAAGACCCGGACGTCGGCGGCGGACTCGTGCATCGCGCCGAGTTCGGCGAGCTGCTTGCCCTCCAGGCCGACGGTGACGGCGCCGACCGGCCGCACGTCGCAGTAGCCGGCCTCCTGGCCGAGCCGCCAGACCTGCTCGACCACGCCGGCGGTGTCGGCCACCGGGGTGGTGTTGGCCATCGCGTGCACGGCGGTGAAGCCGCCCATCGCGGCGGCCCGGGTGCCGGTGAGCACGGTCTCGGCGTCCTCGCGGCCGGGCTCGCGCAGGTGGGTGTGCAGGTCGACCAGGCCGGGCAGGGCGATCAGCCCGGTGGCGTCGATCTCGATGTCCGCCTCGACCGTCAGGCCGGTGCCGATCGCCTGGACGACGCCGTCGGCGAGGTGGAGGTCCTGCGGGGCGCCGCCCAGGATCTTGGCGTTGCGGATCAGGTAGCTGGTCACTGGGCGGTCTCCACGGAGTCGGTACGGGGGGTGTCGGTGGGCGCGTCGGCGAAGACGGCGCCGCCGAGCAGCAGGTAGAGGACGGCCATCCGGACGGAGACGCCGTTGGCGACCTGCTCGATCGCGGTGCAGCGCGGCGAGTCGGCGACCTCGGCGGTGATCTCCATGCCGCGGACCATCGGACCGGGGTGCATCACGATCGCGTGGTCCGGCAGCTGGGCCATCCGGCGGCCGTTCATGCCGTAGCGGCGGCTGTACTCGCGCTCGGTCGGGAAGAACGCGGCGTTCATCCGCTCGCGCTGCACCCGCAGCATCATCAGCGCGTCCGTCTTGGGCAGCACGCTGTCCAGGTCGTAGCTGACCTCGCAGGGCCAGTTCTCGATCCCGATCGGCAGCAGGGTCGGCGGGGCGACGAAGGTCACCTGCGCGCCGAGGGTGTTCAGCAGGTGGACGTTGGAGCGGGCGACCCGGCTGTGCAGGACGTCGCCGACGATGGTCACCCGCCGGCCCGCGAGGTCCTGCCCGGCGCCCGGGTTGAGGTGGCGGCGCATGGTGAAGGCGTCGAGCAGCGCCTGGGTGGGGTGCTCGTGGGTGCCGTCACCGGCGTTGATCACACTGCCGTGCAGCCAGTCGGACTGGGCCAGCCGGGCCGGGGCGCCGGAGGCGTGGTGGCGGATGACCACCGCGTCGGCGCCCATCGCCTGGAGGGTCAGCGCGGTGTCCTTGAGGCTCTCGCCCTTGGAGACCGAGGAGCCCTTGGCGGAGAAGTTGATGACGTCGGCCGAGAGCCGCTTCTCGGCGACCTCGAAGGAGGTCTTCGTCCGGGTGGAGTCCTCGAAGAAGAGGTTGACGACGGTGCGGCCGCGCAGCGTGGGCAGCTTCTTGACGGCCCGGCCGGAGAGCTGGGCCAGCTCCTCGGCGGTGTCCAGGATCAGCAGCGCGTCGTCGCGGCTGAGATCGGCGGCGGAGACGAGGTGGCGCTTCACGCGGGCTACTCCGGGAGGTGCGGTTCGGAAGACTGGGGGGCCAGGGCCTGCGAGGAGCGCTGGGCGAAGTCGCGGTCGCCGACCAGGACGGCGTCCACGCCGTCGCGGTCGGCGAGGCGCACCTGCACGGCCTCGCGCAGCGAGGTGGGGAGGTTCTTGCCCACGTAGTCGGCGCGGATCGGCAGCTCGCGGTGGCCGCGGTCGACCAGGACGGCGAGCTGGACGGCGCGCGGGCGGCCGATGTCGCTCAGCGCGTCGAGCGCGGCGCGGATGGTGCGGCCGGAGAAGAGCACGTCGTCGACCAGGATGACGAGCTTGCCGTCGATGCCGCCGGGCGGGATCTCGGTGTGCTCCAGGGCCCGGGCGGGCTTCAGCCGCAGGTCGTCCCGGTACATGGTGATGTCCAGGGAGCCCAGCGGGATCTCGCGCCCGGTGATCTGGGCCAGCCGGCCGTGCAGGCGGCGGGCGAGGTGGACGCCCCTGGTGTGGATGCCGAGCAGCACGACGTCCTCCGCGCCCTTGGCGCGCTCGACGATCTCGTGCGCTATCCGGGTGACGACCCGGGCGATGTCCGTGCCGTCGAGCACCTGGTGCGGCGGGCGCGGCGTGGGTTCGTGGTGTGTGGTCATGCCGAAGCGGACCTCCTTCCCCGCCTCACTGGACGGGCCTTAAAGGATGTCTGGGATGGCCCCCGCCGACCGGGCGCGGGCTTCGGTCATCCTACCAGCGCGCCGGACGGCAAACAGACGTCCACCATTCCGCTTCCCCGGGTTAACACTCCGGACGCGCCGCCGATGCGGGCCATTCGCACGACTGCCCCATTCGGCTTGACGCAACTACCTTACTCTACGTAACCTCACAGTGAGTTACGAGACGGACGTCGGACCCACCGGTAACGGCGTCGGCAATCGCCCGTGACCCACCACTGAACGCGAAGCAATCTCGTCCGGGGAGATCAATGTCCAGCGACTACGCGAAGCAACTCGGAGGCAAGCTCCGAGCGATCCGCACTCAGCAGGGTCTCTCCCTGCATGGTGTCGAGGAGAAGTCCCAGGGGCGCTGGAAGGCAGTCGTCGTCGGTTCGTACGAGCGTGGTGACCGTGCGGTCACCGTGCAGCGACTGGCCGAACTGGCGGAGTTCTACGGCGTCCCGGTCCAGGAGCTGCTGCCCGGCGGTACGCCCGGCGGCGCGGCCGAGCCGCCGCCGCGCCTGGTCCTCGACCTGGAGAGACTGACCCAGGTCCCCTCCGAGAAGGCCGGCCCGCTGCAGCGCTACGCGGCGACCATCCAGAGCCAGCGCGGCGACTACAACGGGAAGGTGCTGTCGATCCGCCAGGACGACCTGCGCACCCTGGCCGTGATCTACGACCAGTCCCCGTCGATCCTCACCGAGCAGCTGATCTCCTGGGGCGTGCTCAACCCCGACGCGCGCCGTGCGGTGCGCGAGGAGGATGCGAGCTGAGGCTCACCGCACCGGCTCCCGCCAGCGGATCCAGGCACAACCCAGCACTCGCGCCACTAGTGCTGGCAAGCAGAAACGTCACGGCGCGGCTCCCCAGACCGGGGGCCGCGCCGCGGTGTAGCCACACCACCCCGGGGCGGCGGAGGCGTCAGCAGACCGTCCCCAGGCTGTAGCCGGGCTGCGCCGCCACGCCGTCCAGCCGGACCGGCCGGTCGGCCGGAGCCCACTCCTGCCCGCCGCTCGACCAGGCCCAGGAGGCCGGCAGGTACTCCCCGCAGGAGGCCGCCGAGCCCTGCGAGCCGTGCAGCACCGCGACGCCCGGCAGCTCCAGGGCCAGCCCGGTGCAGAGCACCGCGCAGACCAGCTCCAGGTCCTCGTCGTTGATCCGGACCACGCCGTCCTCCCACTGGAGCACCCGGGCCGCGGCGGTCAGCCCGCCGCCGGGCGCGTCCACCCGCAGGCGCAGCTCGTACACGCCGGCGCCCGCGCCGACCAGCATCCGCCGGAACACCTCGCCCCCGCGCTCGTAGGCGGCGCGCACCCAGGCGGCGTGCTCCTCGTCGGCGGCGCCCGCGCCCCCGTACAGGCCCCCGTCGAGCAGCAGGTCGGCGTGGCAGAGCGTCAGCCCGTTCTCCCGGGCGCGCACCAGGCGCGGCACGAAGTCCCCGGCCAGCTCCTCGCCCTGATAGGCGAGCAGCTGGGTCTGCAGGGCCGGGTTGACCAGGTAGCGGTCGCGGGCGGCGGGCTCGGCCGGGTCCAGCCCGTGCAGCAGGCAGAACTCCTCGAAGTCCTGCGGGTGGAACATCCGGGCCCGGACGGTGTCGAACCGCTCCAGCGCCTCGGCCAGCAGGTCGGCGGTGTCGGCCAGGTAGCGCTCGTGGTCGGGGGCGTCGGAGATCCCCCAGGCGCGGGCCCGGGCGAAGTCCGCGGCGTTGGTCAGCACGCCGATGACGAACGCCTGCTCGGCGCCCTCGACCCGCCGCGGCCGGTGCGACGCCCGCACCACGGGCCGCGAGCCGCCGGCGGTGCAGTCGGAGTTACGGCGGGCGCGCCCCAAATGACTCATCGGTGGCTCCTGGCTTCAGGGAAGGACGGTCGGCGGCAGGCGTGCCGCTGACCGTCTTCCTCCCCATCCGCGCGCGTCGCACACGTACGGCGTGTCACAGGAATGTAACCACCGGTAATGCGGGTCGCGCGGCCGTCAGGCGAGCCGGGGCGCCCGGGCCAGCTGGCGGGACTGCGCGACCAGCCGGCCGGACTCGTCCCAGACCTCCGCGTCCTCCTCGAAGTAGCCGCCGGCCAGGTTGCGGGTCGCGTGGGTGACCCGCAGCCAGCCGGGCACCGGCCTGGCGCGCAGGTGGACGGTCAGCTCGACGGTGGGGGCCCAGCCCGGCAGGCCGAGGTCGAAGGTGACCGGCGGCAGCGCGTCGGCGACCAGCAGGAGCAGCAGCGGGTCGGGCTCGCGGCCGTCGGCGAGCCGGAACCAGCCCTGGATCCGCCCCTTGCCGGAGGGCTGTCCGAGCGCCCAGCCGATGGTGGCCGGGTCCAGCCGCAGGTCGAACCGCTCCAGCAGGGCGGCCTGGGCGATCAGCTCCTTGGGCGCGTGCTCGACGCCGATGCACTGGTCCGGCGGCGGCAGCTGCGGCGGGAGCGCGCTGGTGCGCACCTCGCCGTCCGCGGTGGCGAGGTCGCCGTGGCTGGCCACCACGCGCAGCCGCTCGACGCCGTCCTGGCTGAGCGAGGCGGTACCGGTGGACAGGCCGCGGCCGGTGCGCAGCACCTCGGTGCGGACGGTGGCCGGGCCGGGCGTGGAGGCGGACAGGTAGTAACCGCTGATCGACACCGGGTCCGGGTGGGTGCCGTGCTCCAGCGACAGCGCGTGTCCGGCCACCGCGAGCAGCAGTCCGCCGTTCACCCCGCCGCCGATCTGCCAGCCGGCGCCGAGCTCGGCCTCGTACCGGCCGGCCTCCTCGGGGTGCCTGGTCAGGGCGATGCCCTGGTCGAACTCGCTGCGGATCGCCGTGGTCATGTGGGGGGACCTGCCCTTCACGCGTGGTTCCGGACGTTAAGTTACTGACAAGTAGGCCCTCACCCTACGCCGCCCGGGTGAAACGCGGAACGGCCGCCGGACACCTGTTCGGGTCCGACGGCCGTTCACGGGATTCGACCACTCAGCGGCGGATGCTCGGCTTCAGCTCGAGGAAGCGGGCGAGCAGGCCGTTGACGAAGGCCGGGGAGTCGTCCGTGGAGAACTCCTTGGCGATCTCGACGGCCTCGTCCAGGACGACGGCGTCCGGGACGCCGTCCTCCCAGATCAGCTCGTACGCACCGAGCCGCAGGACGTTGCGGTCCACGATCGGCATCCGGTCGAGCGTCCAGCCCACGGCGTACTGCTCGATCAGGTCGTCGATGCGACGAGCGTGCTGGACGTACCCCTCGATGAGCTCCATGGTGTACTCACCGACCTGCGGGGTGCCCTCGTCGGGCTTGGGCTCGCGGGCGCGGGCCACCCAGTCGGCGAGGACCTGCTGCGGGTCTACCCCACGGTGGTCGGCCTCGAAGAGGATCTGGAAGGCCCGCGTGCGGGCCTTGCTGCGTGCGGCCGACACGGACTTACTTCACCCGGCCGAGGTAGCTGCCGTCGCGGGTGTCGACCTTGACCTTCTCACCGGTGGTGACGAAGAGCGGCACCTGGATCTCGGCGCCCGTCTCCAGGGTGGCCGGCTTGGTGCCACCGGTCGAGCGGTCGCCCTGGACGCCCGGCTCGGTCTCGGCGATGGTCAGCTCGACGGCGGCCGGGAGCTCGATGTAGAGGACCGAGCCCTCGTTCTGCGCGACGAGGGCCTCGAAGCCCTCCAGCAGGTACTTGGCGGCGTCGCCGACGACCGACGGCTCGATGGTCAGCTGGTCGTAGGTGTCCATGTCCATGAACACGAAGTTCTCGCCGTCCTTGTACGAGAACTGCATGCCGCGCTTGTCGACGTTGGCGGTCTCGACCTTGGTGCCCGCGTTGAAGGTCTTGTCGACGACCTTGCCGGTCAGGACCTCCTTGAGCTTGGTACGCACGAAGGCCGGGCCCTTGCCGGGCTTGACGTGCTGGAACTCGACGACGGACCAGAGCTTGCCGCCCTCCAGCTTGAGGACCATGCCGTTCTTGAGATCGTTCGTGGAAGCCACGGGCGCACTTACTCCTGTATAGCTGTCAAGGAACCAAGGGATTGCGTCCTGCCGCCCACGGCCCCCGGGGGGTCGCGGTCACAGGGCGAGGAGCTCCTTGGTGGTGATGGTGAGCAGCTCGGGCCCGCCCTCCTCAAGGGGGCGCACGACGAGCGTGTCCTCGATCCGGACACCGCCCCTGCCCGGGAGGTGGACCCCTGGACCGACGGTGACCGGCACGCGGCTGTCCAGTTTACCCATGTCCGCCGGACCGAGGCGCGGCGCCTCCCGGATCTCCAGCCCGATGCCGTGGCCCACCGGGTGCGGGGAGGCCTCGGTGTGGCCGGCCGCCTCCAGGACCTGCCGGGCGGCCCGGTCGGGTACGCACTGCTCCACGCCTGGTCCGAGCGCCTCCCGCCCGGCCCGCTGGGCCCGGAAGACCAGCCGGTGCAGCTCCACCTGCCAGGGCGCGGGGGCGGCGCCGATCACGAAGGTGCGGGCGGTGGAGACGCCGTAGCCGCGGTACTGGGCGCCCATCACCACGGTCAGGAAGTCGCCCTCCTCCACCCGGCGGTCGGTCGGCTGGTGGGCGGCCTGCCCGGAGTGGCTGCCGGTGCCGACCGAGACCGGGAAGGCCGCCCGGTCGGCGCCGTGGTCGATCATCCGGCGCTCCAGCTCCATCGCCAGGTGCCGCTCGGTACGGCCGACCAGGATCGACTCCAGCAGCTCGCCCAGCGCCTGGTCGGCGATCTCGGCGGCGATCCGCAGATCGGCGATCTCGTGCTCGTCCTTGACCACCCGCAGCCGCTCGACCGTCTGACCGAGGTCCACCAGCCGGGCCCCTGCTATCAGGCCACCCACCGCCCGGTGCCGGCTGACGGTCAGGTCGTGCTCCTCCACCGCCAGGCCCGACACCCCGGACCGGGTGGCCGCGTCCGCGGCGGCCAGCGCGGTGTCCGAGCCGGCCGCCACCGGCAGCCGGGTGACGTCCGGGGCGATCAGGTGCTCCCCGGTGTCGTCCGGCGGCAGGTCGTCCGGCAGCGCCAGCAGCGCCCGCTCTCTGGTCAGCAACAGGCTCGCCCCGCAGGGCGCGCAGCCCGTCAGGTACCGCACGTTCGCCGCACGGGTGATCAGCGCCGCATCGGCCCCGGCCGCGCTGCAGTGCTCCCTCACCCGCTCCCGCCGCCCCGCGTACGCATCCGCCATGCGTCGAGCCTACGAACCCCCGGCCCGAAGCGCCCGCCGAGCACCCCCGCCGGAACCCCCGGTGCCCCTTGCGCGCCCCCCGCGCGACCGCGCCGTCGCCCTCCGGCCCGCGCCGGGGCCCCGCTCCCCCACCCGGCGCCCGAACGCGCGCCGCCGCCGAGGGGCCCACATCCCCCTCGGC
>NZ_JBHVET010000030.1:0-25939 GCF_042802135.1 Kitasatospora sp. NPDC057512 | reverse complement strand
GCCCATGTCGCCGCGGGCGTGCCGGCCCGGGTGCCCGACCTGCTCGCCGCCGCGGAGCTGGGGCCGCTGGACCGGCTGCAGCAGGCCCAGGCCGGCCGGCTGCGGGCCAAGGCGTCGTCCATGACCGACTCGGGGAGGGGCGCGGTGCAGCCGCTGCTCGACGCGGCGGGCCGGCTCAGGGACCTCGACCCGGCCCTCGCGCGGGAGACCTGCCTCGCGGCGTACGACGCGGCCATCTGGGTCGGCCGGTACGACGAAGGCGCACTGGGCCGCGTCGCCGAGGCCGCTCGAGAGCTGCCGCCCGGCGACGAGCCGGCGGGAGTCTTCCTCAGGGCCCTGGTCGCCCGGAGCGTGGACGGGCCGGCTGCCGTCTTCCCACAGCTGGCACGGGCGCTGCGCTCCCTCACCGACGAGGAGGATCCGTCCGTCCTGTGGGCGGCCGCGAACGCCGCCGCGGAGCTGGGCGATCTCCAGGGCTGGTTGGACATCGGCGGCCGGGCGGTCCGCTTCGCACGCCGGACGGGAACCCTGTCGCTCCTCTCGACGGCGCTGCCCTACCAGGCGTCCGCGCTGGGCTTCGCGGGGCGTTTCTCCCCGGCGGGCGACCTGCTGGCCGAGGCCGCGGCCCTGGACAAGGTCACCGGTTCGGTGACGCGCACGGCCACGGCGGCCCTGATCAGCGCGTACCAGGGACGGGAACGGCCGGCCCTGGAAGCGATCGAGGCGATGGAACACGAGGGCGAGCAGCGCGGCCTGGGCCGACTCGTCGGCGTGGCCGCGTGCGCGAGGGCCGTGCTCCACAACGGCCTGGGCAACTATCCGCTCGCCATGGAAGCGGCGCTCCGGGGCGGGGAGTACCAGGACCTCGTGGTGCACGTCTGGACGTGCGGCGAACTGGTCGAGGCCGCGACCAGGGCCGGCGAGCCGGCCGTGGCGGCCGGGGCGCGCGAGCGGCTCGCCGACTGGAGCCGGGCCGGCACGCCCTGGGCCCTGGGCGCGCACGCGGTCGCCGAAGCCCTGACCGGAGCACCCGAGCAGGCCGAGGACCGCTACCGCGAGGCCGTCGACCACTTCGGCCGCGGCGGGCTCGGCGTGTTCGAGACCCGGGCCCGACTGCTGTACGGGGAGTGGCTGCGCCGCCGGAACCGGCGCGCGCAGGCCCGTACCGAGCTGCGGGCGGCGTACGAGGCGGCCGCGCGCACGGGTATGGAGGGCTTCGCCGAGCGGGCCCGGCAGGAGCTGCTCGCCACCGGTGAGACGGTTCGCAAGAGGACCGTCGGCGCGCCGGTCCTGACCCCGCAGGAGGCGCGGATCGCCCGCCTCGCGGCCGCCGGGCACCCGAACGCGGAGATCGGTGAGCACCTGTTCCTCAGCCCCCGTACGGTCGAGTGGCACCTGCGCAAGGTCTTCGCCAAGCTGGGGATCTCCTCCCGTCGAGAGATCGACGGCGCCCTGTCCGTGCGGTGACGGCCGGGCGGTGAGGGCCGTGCGGTGACGGCCGTGCGGTGGCCGCCGTGCGCGATCAGCAGGGGTCACAGATGGTCGGCGTCCACCACGGCCTGGGCGAACGCCGTCGGCGCCTCCTGCGGCGCGTTGTGGCCGATGCCGGTGAGGACGCGGTGCTCGTAGGGGCCGGTGAAGAACTTCCGGTACCCACTGCCGTCGGTGGTGGGCAGGAACGGGTCGAGGGCGGGGTCCACGGCGATGGCCGGCACCGTGACGGGCGGTCGGGCCGCGAGCAGCCGCTCGTAGTGCTCGTAGCGGCGCTCGCCGTCGGCCAGGCCCAGACGCCAGCGGTAGTTGTGGATCACGATGGCGGCGTAGTCGGGGTTCTCGAACGCCGCCGCGGTGCGTTCGAAGGTGGCGTCGTCGAACTTCCAGGTGGGGGAGGTCTCCTCCCACACCAGTCGGCACAGGTCGTGCCGGTTCTGCCTGGTCTCCATGGCGACGCGGCCGCGGTCGGTGGCGAAGTAGTACTGGTACCACCAGGTGTGCTCGGCCTTCGGCGGCAGCGGGTTCTTCTGCGAGGGGAGGTTGACGATGAGGTAACCGCTCACCGCCACCAGGGCCTTGACCCGCTCCGGCCAGAGCGCCGCGACGGTGCCGGCGGCCCGCGAGCCCCAGTCGAAGCCGGCCAGCACCGCCTTGGGGATCCTCAGGGCGTCCATCAGGGCGATGACGTCGAGGGCGATCGCGGACTGCTGCCCGGTACGGACGGTCGTCGGGGACAGGAAGGTGGTGGTGCCGTGGCCCCGCAGGTACGGCACGATCACCCGGTAGCCGGCGTCCGCCAGCAGCGGCGCCACGTCGACATAGCTGTGGATGTCGTAGGGCCAGCCGTGCAGGCAGATGACCACGGGCCCGTGCTTCGGCCCGGCCTCGGCGTAGCCGATGTCGAGCACGCCGGCCTGGACCCGCTTCAGGTCGGTGAACGTGGTGTGGGTGCCCGCGGTGACGGCCGGGATGACCGGGGCCGGGCGGCCGGGTCGGTCGGAACCTGCCGCGAAGGCGGCGGGCGCGTTCGAGGCCGCGCCGGCCGACACGGCCGTGGCGCCCACGCCGAGACCGACCGCTTTGGTGAAGGTACGCCTGTTGATCATGTCTGATCCTTCCTGGAGACCCGCTGGTGCCTCCACTGTTCTCCGGCCACCGGCCGGACGCATCGGTCACATGACGTCGAGACGCGGGAAGACGCTCGCGGACCCGTGAAGGGTCTGCCGGGCCGCCGGATTCAGTCATTCGACGGTGTCCGTCGGCCAACCGCTCGGTGATCCTCGAAGGAGCGCCGCGATGCCGGCGGATCGTCGTGTGTGCAATCCGGAAGGTCTGGCCGTGAAGCAAACCCCCGTCGTCCTCATCCACGGTGCGTGGTTCCACATGTCCTCCTGGGAGGGCTGGGCCGAGCGGTTCACCGCGCACGGTTACGCGGTGTGCGTCCCGGGCTGGCCCGGCGAAGCCCACACCGCCGACCAGGCCCGCCGCGATCCCGGCCCGGTGCGCGACCTCGGGCTCGCCGCGCTCGCGGCCCACTACGAGCAGGTCGTGCGCAGCTTCGACGACCCGCCCATCCTCATCGGGCACTCGGCCGGCGGCCTCATCGCCCAGCACCTCCTCGGGGCCGACCTCGGCCGCGCCGCCGTCGCCCTCGCGCCGTTGCCGGCCGGCGGTGTGCCGACGGCCGACGGCCGGTCCCGGCCGTGGCCGCTGATGTCGGCCGGCACGACCCGGCACCCGGGCTTCGGGCAGCTGCCGCGCGCCCGGTTCCGACACCTCGTCGTCAACACGGTCGGAGAGGGGGAGGCCGAGCAGCTCTTCGACCGGTACGCCGTCCCGGCCCCGCTCCGGCTGCTCGCGGACCTCGGACTCGACGGCACCGCCGCCGGGCCGGCCGGCGCCGTCGTGGACACGGCCAATGCGGCGCGCGGACCGCTCCTGCTGGTCTCCGGCCAGGAGGACCGGATGGTCCCGGACGCCGTGACCCGCTCGGTCTACAAGCTCTACGGCGACTCCTCCGCCGTGACGGACCTGAAGCAGTTCGCCGATCGGGGGCACTCCCTGGTGTTCGACAGCGGCTGGCGTTCGGTCGCCGACCACGTCCTCGGCTGGCTGGCCGCCAACGGCGTCGAGGCCGTGGCCCCACAGGGCTGAGCGCGGGCATCAGACCTGCGCCGCGTCGGTCCGGCTCAACGCGTCGCGCAGTGCCGCCCGGGCCGTGATGCCCAGCTTGGGGAAGACGCGGTACAGGTGCGAGCTGACGGTACGCGGCGACAGATGCATCCGCGCGCCGATCTCCTTGTTCGTCAGGCCGCCGGCGGCCAGGTCGGCGATGCGGCGTTCCTGCCAGGTCAGCGGGGCCACGTTCAGCGTCGGGACGCGCGGCGGGGCCCCGGTGGCGCGCAGTTCGGCCCGGGCCCGTTCGGTCCAGCCGGCCGCGCCCAGCCGCTCGAACTCCTCGGCCGCCGGGACCAGGTACTGCCGCGCCGAGGCCGGGCCCTGGACGTGGCGCACCCGGATGCCGTGCGCCAGCCGGATCCGGGCCAGCTCGAACGGGAAGCGGGCGGCGTCCGGTTGGGATTCGGCCCGCGTGAACATCTCGGCGGCCTCCCGCTCGTCCTCGGCGGTCATCGCCAGCGCGCCGTAGGTGATCAGCCCCAGGCGGGGCGACACCTCCGGCAGACCGGCGTCGCGGGCGGCGAGGGCGTGCGCCCGGGCCTGCTCGACGCGTCCGGTGTGCCGGGCGGCCTCGACGAGATCGAGCAGGGTGCGCGAGGCCTGGTAGGCGTAGGGCCGGAACTTACCCGGCTGGGTGATGCCGATGGCGTAGAGGTACGCGGTCTCGTAGTCGCCGGAGCTCAGTGCGGCGGTCGCGCCGGCGGAGTCGGCGACCTGGGTCAGGAATCCCAGTCCGCGCGGGCGGGCCCAGGCGTCCACCTCGGCCTGCAGGTCCCGGGCCCGCCCGACCTCTCCGCGCAGCGCCGCGAGCTGGGCCAGGTACGCGCGGCTCTGGGCGGCGAACAGCTGGTGGCCGTGCTCGGTCGCCAGGTCCAGGCCGCGTTGTCCGGTCTCCTCGGCCTCGGCCCACTCTCCGACCGTCAACTGGTCGAGCATGATCTGGTGCAGCATGACCATGCCGGTTGCCACGGCCCCGGTCTCCAGCTCGCGGTCGACGACACGCTGCAGGTGGGGGCGGTAGTGGCTCAGGAGGTCGAGGTGGTACGCGGCCGCGCCGAACTGCGTGACGTCCCAGGGTTCCAGATCCGGCAGGGTCGTGGCGGCCTGTCGCACCGGCCCGGCGAAGCCGGCTCCGTGCCTGGTCACGTCGCTCCAGGTGCCGCTGTAGAGACGCGAGCGTCGGGTGAGGAGACTGCCCAGGGAGGCCAGGAGTTCGTGCGTGCTCTCCCAGGCCGCGCGGTCCCCGCTGTACTGACTGATCGTCAGGAGCAGGACCACCAGTCGGGTGAGGACCTCGTCAGGTTCGGCTTCGCCGACGGTCGGCACAGCGGCCGACCCGCTGTCCCGGAGCTTCTCGATCGCGGCCGAGACCTGGCGGTGCGTGGAGCGGACGTCCCCGTCCTGGTGGAGCGCCCGGTAGGCGGCCGCCAGCACCGAGGCCGGCGACCCCGTCGAGCCGGGTGCGAGGTCTGCCTGGACCAGCCGGTGGGCCTGGCCGAGGCGGGCGGCGTGAGCGGCGACGAAGGCCGCGTCGGCCAGGCGCCGGGACCGGCCGGTGTGGGTCTCGCTGAGCTCGGCGGCCCGGGTCAGCCAGGCCACGGCCGCCAGCGCGCCGCCGCGCCGGGTCGCCGACTCGGCCGCCGCCTCCAGGATGTCGGCGACGTCCTCGTCCGGATCGACCGTTGCCGCCGCCAGGTGCGTCGCCCGGCGTTCGAGGTTCTCCCGGTGCACCTGTGCCAGCGCCAGGTGGGCGGCGCGGCGCTGGTTGGGAGTGGCCATCCGCACGACGGCGGACCGTACGAGCGGGTGCCGGAAGACGAGATCACCGGTGACCACCTCGATGTCCAGCAGCCCTGCGGCCACCGCCGTGTCGGCGTCACGCATGCCGTAACGGGTGCCGGGGACGGGGTCGGTACCGCTCGGGGCCCCGGCGCCGTCGAGCGCGCCCATCAGCAGCTCGGTCCGCACCCGCTCGTCGAGGGCGGCGATGCGGGTGCCGAACAGCCGTTGCAGCCGTCGGGGCAACGGCACGCCGTGCTGACCGATCAGGTCTTCGACCGGGAGATCGCTCGACCGGCCGGCGAAGTGGGCGGGCAGCTCCAGCAGGGCCAGCGGGTTGCCCCGGGCCCGCTCCAGGACGATTCGACGGACCTGTCGGCTCAGCTCCGGGTACCGGTGGTCCAGCAGGCGGGCCGCGTCCTCGTCGGTGAGGGCGGTGATCGGCAGTTCGGGCAGTGCGGCGGTGTCGAAGCGGGACGTGATGTCGCTGCAGACCGCGACCAGCATCTTCGCCGGGCCGCCGGCCAGGCGTCGGCCCACGAAGCCGCAGACGTCGGCGCTGGAGTCGTCCAGCCACTGCGCGTCGTCGAGGACCAGCAGCAGCGGCCGCTGCGCGGCGGAGAGCGACAGCAGGCTGAGCACGGCGATGCCGAGCGCCATGACCGACGGCGGATCGCCCCGCAGTCCGCTGAACGCGGCGTCGAACACCGCCCGGGTCCCGTCGTCCAGCCGCGCGACGTCGGTGAGCAGCGGATGGAGGACCTGGTGCAGCCCGGCGTAGGGCAGCTCGGACTCCGCCTCGACACCGGCGGCCCGGATGACGACGTGGCTCTCCCGCTCCGCCAGCGCGGCGGCGTGGCTCAGCAACGAACTCTTGCCGACCCCCGTCTCCCCCCGCAGGACCAGCGCCTGGCCCGTCGCGGCCGTCACGAACGCCGCGAGCTCCGCCTGCTCGTCCTCGCGGCCCACCATCGCCGTGGTGACGCCCCATCGCTGGAACCCGGTCATGTCCCCTTGCCCCTTCCTGATTTCGTTCTCACCGCGCGGCAGTTCCCTCAGCGCCGGCGGGTCGCCGCGTGCTTCGGCGACGATCGCGTCCCGCACGCGGGGGTGCACCGGACCGGGCGGCATCGAGTCGGGCAACGTCCGGGCGTCGTCGTCGCGGAGCCCGCCCACCCGTGGTCCCGGCAGGCCGGTAAGGCGTCCGGCGCCGGTCGGCGTGCGGACCGCGGGGCGGTCGTGCCGACGCCGGAAGACCCGGCCAACAGGCCCCACCCCCGTCAGCTCCTTCGCGGCCGTGGAAGCCGTGCGGCGTCCACCGGCCACGATCCCGGGACCACGGGCCCGTCGAGCCAGTGTCGAACCCTGGCCAGTACCCTGGCCGGGGTCGGCCGGGGTCGGCCGGTGTCCGGCACGGGCGGCGGTGGGGCCGGCATTTCAGGCGCCTCGCACACGTCGCCGCGCGGCTGGTGGCCTGAGGGGCCGAAGCTGCGTGCACGGGTGCGATGGCAGGATGACGGCATGGATTCGAATCAGCCGTGGACGGGGCTCCACGGTGATCTGCTGGCGGTGAAGGCATCGGTGTACGACCCGGGCGGCTTCGCCTGCTCACTGCCGGTGCCCGAACCGGAGAGCGCCGAGTACGCGGCTTGCGCGTTCACGCTCGACGGCCGCTCGGTCCGGTTCCGGGCGGCCAGGACCACCCCGACGAAGGCGGGCCAGTTCGTCACCGTGTGGCAGCGGTCCGAGGAGGGGCCGATTCGGCCCTTCGACGCCGACGACGGAGTGGACCTCTTCGTCGTCAGCAGCCGCGACGACGACGGCTTCGGGCAGTTCGTGTTCCCGCGCGAGGTGTTGTGCGAGCGCGACATCGTCTCCCGCGACGGCGCGGGCGGGAAGCGCGGGTTCCGCGTCTACCCGCCGTGGGTGACCACGACCAGCCGGCAGGCCCGCAGCACGCAGGCGTGGCAGGTGAAGCACTTCCTCGACCTCGGTCGGGACGGGTCTGCCGACCTGGCCCTCGCCGACGCCCTCTACCATCCGTAGACGCCGGCCGCGCGATGGGTTTCCCTCGCGTCGACGGGCTGCGGCTTGTTCTCCTAGTCTCCGGGGAACGGCCGACCCCGTCCACACCGCCCGGTTGTGCCGCGGCGGCGTCCAGTACTGAAACGGTCCTCGCCGTGACGCGGCCGCAGCTGTTCGGCTGCGGCCTCGTCATCGGGATCGTCAGCCGTTCCCGCAACGGTCGGGAGCGGGCAGCGTGGGCCGCTCGATCTCGCGCAGTCGCGCGAACGGCGCGGCCGTGGCGAGAGCGAGAGCGATCGCTCCCACGAGCAGGAGGGCGAACCAGCCGCCGGACTCGTCGATGACGACTCCCGCCGCGGCGGACGCCAGCGACGCGCCGAGGTTCACGGAGGTGTTGATCCAGGTCGACGCCTCCGTCCGGCCGGACTCAGGGACGATGGTGTCGGCGATGAGGTACCCCGTGATGAGGGAGGGCGCGAGGAAGAGGCCGACGAGGGCGAGGCCCGCGGCGAACAGACCGAGTGGGTGCAGCCGGGACACGAGCACCGCGGCGAGCCCCATGCCGGTGCACAGGGTGAACAGCCTCGTGCCGATTCCCGACGTGAGCTTCAGCTGCCCGTAGAGGAACCCGCCGAGGGCGCTTCCGCCGGCGAAGGCCGCCAGGAGCCAGCCCGAGGCCGCGACGGCGTCACGCTGCGCGGCGACGGCCGGTGCCGCGATCTCCGCGACGCCGAGCACACCGCCGACGCCCACGAGCACGGTCAACACCCTTGCGAATCCCGGCTGGTGGAGCGGACGATCACCCCGCGCGACGCCCCCTCCCGTTCCGCGCAGCGCCCCCGACGACGCGCTGGACGTCATCGCCGCGGTGCCGAGGAAGACCGTGGCGGCGGTCACCCAGAGCCCGGTGGCGGGAGAAGTGGCCACGATGACCGCGGTGATGACGACGGGACCACCGACGAAGAGGAGCTCCTCGCACACCGCGTCGATGCTGAACGCCTTCGTCCGCTGGTCGCCGGCCGTCGTGAGCGACGCCCAGATCATCCGCATCGCGGCCCCCAGGGGCGGCGCCGTCAGGCCGACCACCGCGCTGAGGACGAGGAACCAGGCGTCCGCGACTCCCTCGGCCCCCGCGAGGAGCGCGAGGGCGACGAACCCGGATGCCTGGCCTGCTGCCATCGCGGTGAGCGCGATCCGTTGCCCGAGCCGGTCGACGGCCCGGGCGCGCCAGGGGGCGGCGATGACGTTGGCGATCCCGAACGTCGCTGTCGCGAAGCCGGCCTGGGTGTACGAACCCGTACTGTCCTGGACGGCGAGCAGGAGGGCCAGGCCGCCCATCGCGAGGGCGGACCGGGCGATCAGGGCGGGGAGGAAGGCGCGAAGCGCGCCGGGAAGGAGAAGCACTGCGAGCATGAGGAGGCTCCGATGATGCGCGGCCGGGATCTCGTGCGGCCGCCGACGTCTGACGGTGATCGAAGTCCGGAGGGCATGAAGAACCGCACCCTCGACGGATCAGAACCTGGGCGGGAGGGACCCAGGACCGTCAGATGAACATCACGATGAACACCCGCGGATCGTAGCAGGCGGGGAGCACCGGCTGGCTGCCGCCGGAGACGAGGCCACTTCGTCCGCATCGGCGTCGTCACCGACCAGCCAGACCAGCCCGACCAGCCCGACCAGCCCGACCAGCCCGACGAGCCCGGCGGTCGGGGGCCCACCTCGCTCCGATAGCGTGCGCCGGAACCGAGAGTCCGAAACGGCCGTAGGCCGCGGCCAAGGAGCGAGCGATGGGGACACCGGCATCCGCCCTGGCCGGGGAGCTGGGGCGCCACTTGGGCGTGTTCGACGCCGTGGTGATCGGGCTCGGGTCGATGATCGGCGCGGGGATCTTCGCCGCGCTCGCCCCGGCCGCCGGCGCGGCCGGGTCCGGCCTGCTGCCGGGACTCGCCCTGGCCGCGGTGGTGGCGTACTGCAACGCGACCTCCTCCGCCCGGCTGGCCGCCCGCTACCCGGAGTCCGGCGGCACCTACGTCTACGGCCGTGAGCGGCTCGGCGAGTTCTGGGGCTACCTGGCGGGCTGGGGCTTCGTGGTCGGCAAGACCGCCTCTTGTGCGGCGATGGCCCTCACGGTGGGCTCCTATGTGTGGCCCGGACAGGCGCACGCGGTCGCGGTCGCCGCGGTGATGGCGCTCACCGCGGTGAACTACGTCGGCGTGCAGAAGTCCGCGTGGCTGACCCGGGGGATCGTCGCCGTCGTCCTGGCGGTGCTCGCCGCCGTGGTCACCGCCTGCCTGACCGGCCCTGCCGCCGAGGGCGCGCGGCTCGCCACCGGTGCGGACGCGACCTTCGGCGGGGTGCTCCAGGCCGCCGGGCTGCTGTTCTTCGCGTTCGCCGGCTACGCGCGCATCGCCACCCTCGGGGAGGAGGTCCGCGACCCGAAGCGGACCATCCCCCGCGCGATCCCCATCGCGCTCGCCATCACGCTCGTCGTCTACGCCGCCGTCGCCGTGGCCGTGCTCGCCGTGCTCGGGCCCGACCGGCTCGCCCATTCCACCGCACCGCTCACCGAGGCCGTGCGCGCCGCCGGGGTCCCCGCACTCACCTCGGTCGTGCGCGTCGGGGCGGCCGTCGCGGCGCTCGGCTCGCTGCTCGCGCTGATCCTCGGGGTCTCGCGCACCACCCTGGCGATGGCCCGCGACCGGCACCTGCCCCACGTCCTGGCCGCCGTCCACCCGCGCTTCCACGGGCCGCACCGCGCCGAGCTCGCGGTCGGCGCGGTGGTCGCGGTCCTGGCCGCCACCACGGACGTCCGCGGCGCGATCGGCTTCTCCTCCTTCGGTGTGCTGGCCTACTACGCCATCGCGAACGCGTCCGCCTGGACCCTCACCCCCGTGAAGGGCCCCGTGCGGATCGTGCCCGTCGTCGGCACCGCCGGCTGCGTGCTCCTGGCCTTCGCCCTGCTGCCCTCCTCGGTCCTGTGGGGCGCCGTAGTGATCGCGGCCGGTGCCGCCACCTACTGCCTGCGCAAGGCCGCCGCCCGTGCCTGACGGACGGGCACCGTCCCGGCGGCCAGGCAGGGCCAGGGAGGCGCTACCCCTGGGCGCGGCTCAGGACCCAGACGCCGTAGGCGTCGTTCGCGGGGTGCAGCTGGTAGGTGCCTGCCCGCAGGTCGACGCGCAGTCCGGCGGCGGCGAGGTCCGCCTCGAACTCCGCCGCCGGGTAGGTGCGGGCGTGTGGCGGCGGGTCCTGGAGGTGGAAGCCGACCAGGATCCGGCCGTTCTCGCCGAGTACGTCGCGCATCGCGCCCAGCGCCCTGCGCTCCGTGCCCTCGGCGAGGTAGACGATGACGTTGCCCACGCAGACGACCAGGTCGAACGGGCCGTCGTCGGGGCCGAGGTCGAGGATGTCGCGTTCCTCGATCGCCAGCCCGGGGTAGGTCTCCCGGGCCTGGCGGACCAGGGCCGCGTCGGGCTCGATCGCGACCACGTCGTGCCCCTGCCGCAGGAGCGCCGCGGCCACCCGGCCCATGCCGGCGCCGGCGTCGAGCACTCGGGCGCCGCGCGGCAGGAGCGTGTCGGCGAGCCGGGCCTCGCCGTCGACGTCCTCACCGGCGGAGACGAGCTCGGCGAACCGCTTGCCGAAGTTCCCGCTCTGCCCCGCCTCCTGCCAGCGGGTTCGCCGCGTCGTGATCGGTAGGGGCTCTCCGTGCGGCGTGATCCTGTCCATGCCCCGCATCCTAAGGCGATACCGTCGGCGCTGGTCACGGCCACCGAACGCCCGCCCACGCGCGGGCAGGTCCGCCCTCATCCTCGGGGTCCGCAGGCTCCGCGGAGCAACTGGATGATCATCTGTCGGACCCGCCCTGCCGTCACCGGTCGGCCGACAGGCTGATCGCCGAGGCTGGGCACAGGGCGACCGCCTCGCGCACCGCGTCCAAGGCCTCGGCCGGAGGGTCGGGTTGCCGGACGACCGAGGTGCCGTCGTCCTCGCGCTGGTCGAAGACCTCGCCGGCCGTCAGGGCGCACATTCCGGAGCCGATGCAGCGGTCGACGTCCACGGTGATCCTCATCGGTCACGCGTCCCAGGTGACGGGGAGGCTCTTCACCCCGTAGATGTCCGCGAGCTCCGGGCGCAGGGCGACCTCCTCGGGCGGTACGGCCAGGCGCAGCGTGGGGAAGCGCTCGAGCAGCGCGGGGAAGGCGACCCGCATCTCGATGCGGGCCAGCTGTTGGCCCAGGCACTGGTGGATGCCGTGGCCGAAGGCCAGGTGCCCGCCGTCCTGCCTGCGCAGGTCGAGGACGTGGGGGTCGGGGAAGCGCTCGGGGTCGCGGTTGGCGGTGTTGAAGGAGAGGATCAGCCGGTCGCCGGCCTTGACGGTCAGGCCGCCGAGTTCGACGTCCTCCAGGGCGGTCCGCATGAAGGTCTTGGCGACGCTCAGGTACCGCAGCAGCTCCTCCACGGCCCGGTCGGCGAGCGCGGGATCGGCACGCAGTGCGGCCAGCTGGTCCGGGGTGCGCAGCAGCGCGAAGGTTCCGAGGGCCAGCATGTTCGCGGTGGTGTCGAGCCCGGCCGCGAGCAGGATGAGGCTGATCCCCTTCAGCTCCTCGTCGGTGAGGTCACTGTCGGTGAGGTCGCTGAGCACGTCGTCGGTGGGGTCGGCGCGCTTGGCGGCCACGAGTCCTTCCAGGTACTCCTGGGTCGCGGCGTAGGCCGCCATGAGGTCCTCGTCGCTCGTCTCCCCGTTCATGAACGAGTCGACCTGCTCCTGGAAGGAGCCCCGGTCCTCGTACGGCACCCCGAGCAGCTCGCAGATCACGATGGCGGGGATGGGCTTGGCGAACGCGGTCACCAGGTCCGTCGGAGGCCCGGCCGCCTCTATGGCGTCCAGGCGGGCGGCGGTGACCTGCTCGATGCGCTCGGTGAGCAGCCGCATGCGCCGTACGGTGAACTTGCCCGTGAGGGGCTTGCGGTAGCGGCTGTGCTGGGGCTCGTCCATGAGGACGAACTCCCCGGGCGGCGCCGGCGGGATCTGGAAGTCGCCGTAGTCGATGGTCGGGTGGAGCATCAGGTCCTTGCGCGAGCTGAACCGGGTGTCGGCCAGCACCGCCCTGACCAGGTCGTACCCGGTGACCAGCCAGCCGGGCTTGCCGCCGGGGAAGGTGTAGCGGCTCATCGGCCCGTGTCGGCGGGCGTCGATCAGCTCGGCGGGCGGGTCGAACGGACAGCCGGGGCGGCGCGCCGCCGGCATGGTCGTGACGGTGTGCGGGGATTCACCCATGGCTGTTCCTCGTTTCGCGTTGCCGCACGTTCGGACAACTGGAAAGCTACGGGCTTTCCTGACGTGACGTCAATCGCTTGAAACGCGTCTTGCCAGCTCAGCGACGGTAAACTGATGCAATGACGCTGAGCTCGAACGCAACGGGTTGTTGCAATGGGTGAAGGTCAAGGCAACACCGGAGGACGGCTGGGCGGGCGGCCGGGCTTCATCGGGCCCCGGCGGTCCCGGGTTCCGGTGGACTCGGGTTCCGGTGGACCCGGGGTCGGCCGGCCGTCAGCCGATCGGGCCGAGCAGGTAGTTGCCCGGCGCGGCCGGGTCGTCGCTGAGGTAGAACTCGATGATGGCCTCGCGGAACTCGTCGAGGCTGATCACCCCGTTGCCGTCCCGGTCCAGTCGTGGGAACGCCTGCTCGGAGTGCGCGCGGGGCACGCCCAGCTGCTCGTACATGTGGATGTACTCCTCCTTGCTGAGGACGCCGTCGCCGTTGGTGTCGTAGGCGTTCAGCAGGGCGTCGGCGATCGCCAGCACGGTGCTCTCGAAGTGTGCGGGCCTGATCACGTCGGCCTGCATGACGGTGAGGAACTCCTGGCGCGAGACCTGTCCGTCGCCGTCGGTGTCCCCGTGTTCCACCAGGAGCTCCCACCAGCGGGCGAAGGCGTCGTGCAGGGCCTGGATGGTGGCCTGGTCGTCCCTGGTCGCGGTCCGGGCGAACACGTCGGCCGTCCCGCGCAGGTCCTCCTGGGACAGTTGTCCGTCCCGGTTCAGGTCGAACCAGTCGAACAGGGTGTTGAACTTCTGACTCTTCACGGCGGATGTCATGCGATCCTCGATTCCCGGGCCGCGCGGGAAGGGCGCGGCCGCGTGCGGAGACATGCGGTGAACGGTAGGAGCGGTGGTCCGGGGGTGCCCCCGGAACGCCGGGGGCCACCGCTGTGGGTGAGGGCGGGAGGGCTGCGGTGCGCCGGGTGGCTCAGCCGGGCCCGGTGAGGGCGTGCAGGGGGACCTCGATGCGCTGGTCGTGCTTGTCGAGGAGCCAGCGGTCGATGTCGAGCAGCCACCAGCGGTCGATCTCGACGGTGTAGAAGCGGCGGGGACGAAGTTGACGGTGGAGGCCCACGGTTCGGTGCCGTCGGAGGTGGCCAGGGTCATGAACCGGGCGTCGGAGAGCAACTGCCGGCTGCGGCGCAGGAGTTCGTCGGGGTCGGTCACGCCGTGCGTCCCGGTGTGGGGATGCGGTCGAGGCCGAGGGGGACCGGGGGGTCGCTGAGCAGGGTGGCGTCCAGCAGGGTCCACCAGTGGGTCTGTTCGGTGCGGCGCCGTTCCCAGGCGGGGTCGCGGCCGCGTTCGGAGACCTGGCGGCGGTAGCGGCCCCAGCCGGCCTCGTCGGCGAAGCTGACGGTGTGTTCGAGGGTGTGGACGTGGATGCCGACGGTGCGTACCGCCCACCGGGTGCGCAGGACGGTGTCGAGTCCGTCGTAGTACCAGGACTCCCGGGCGCGGACCCAGTCCCAGAAGGCGTGTGAGTCCGACTCCGCGGCCGGGGTGGGCTGGATCAGGTAGACCAGGTGCAGCACGGTGGGGTCTCCTTCCGAAGTCGGCGGTGGCCGGCCGGCGGTGGTCAGCCGGCCGTGGGGGTGTCGGGGGTGTCGGGGCCGTCCTGGGCCCAGTCGTTCCACTCGGGCGTCAGGGCCCAGGGTCGGGAGGCGCACCGGCAGGTCCAGAGCCGGGCGGTCCGCGCGTTGTGCCGGGCCGCCGTCCGCCGGTCGCAGAGCCGCCCGTGGAGGGGCAGGACGACGGCGGCGAGCGGGGAGAGCACGGCGCCCTGCCGGATCTTGATCTGCCAGGCGGAGACGGCCAGGCGGTAGCGGTGGAAGCCACCGGCGGCCGCGTAGTCGACGGGGGCCTGGTAGCAGAGCACGAAGTACTCGCCCTGCGGCTGGGCGGTGCGGTAGTCGAAGCCGAAGTAGCGGGCGTAGAGCCGGTCCTGATGGGCGTAGCAGACGGTGACGGCGACGGGGCGGTCGTCACGGACGGCGAAGCAGCCGACCGCCCGGTCCAGCACTCCCGTCGTGGCCTGGGCCTCGAAGGAGCGGAGCATCCAGGCGGGGTCGGCGGTGCCGCCGTGCCGGGCGCGGGTCTGGGTCACCAGGGCGGCGGCCTGTCGGGCCGCCTCCCCGCGGGCCAGCGGCCGCCACACCACGGCCGTGCCGCCGCGATCGCAGGTGCGTCGTTCGGCCCGGCGGTGGGTGCGGTCGGGCTGGCTCATCCGCGCCAGGTGCTCGGTGTAGCCGCCGGCCGGGACGGCGACGTTGGCGTCCGCGTCGTGCAGCAGGACGCTGGCACGGGGGTGCCTCCGGGCGATCTCCCGGGCGTCGTCGGAGGCCAGGTAGGGGGTGACCACGCCTGCCAGGCCGTGGTCGCGCGCCAGCCGCAGCGCCTCTTCCAGCAGGACCTCCAGGGTGCGGTCGCGGTCCTCGCCGCGGGTGCGGACCAGTTCGTTGTAGGTCGAGCGCCGGGCTCCCAGCCACAGCCATCGCGACGGCAGGGCGGCCGCCAGGTCCGGGAACAGCGTGGGCAGGTGGAACAGTCCGGGTCCGTCGTTCTCGCCGGGCCAGACCGGCAGGGCGCCCAGCAGCCGGCCGCCGGACGCGGCGGTGACCACGCCGGTGTCGCCGTGGGCCAGTTCCAGCGCGCGCACCCAGGCGTTGCTGTTGTAGAAGTTGTCCGGGCCGATCAGCCGGTCCCACTGCGCGGGGTCGGCCTGCGCGGGGGACGACAGGACTGCCGCCCCGATCGGCCCGGGGCGACGGTGGAGCCGTGGTGTGGTCGCCATCGTGGTGCCTCTGTGCAGCCTCTGGTCTGGGGATCAGACTCGGGGGATCAGGCCTTGGTACAGGTGACGAGTGCCGCGTGGGGGCAGGCCAGGTACGGCCGCCAGAAGTCCTCGCCGTGGTGGGCGACGCCCTCCCCGGAGACCCGGAAGGCGGGCCAGGAGACCGAGGCGAAGCCCGCCTCGCGCAGGGCCCGTTCCAGCGTGGCCCGGCTCCAGTACCGTGCGGTGATCCGTTCGTCGTAGCGGCCGAAGCACAGTTCCAGGGTCACCCGCGAGGCGTCCTGGCGCGACTCGGTCTCCCGCAGGCGCAGACCGTAGCGCTCGTAGTAGGCGCGGTCTTCGTGGAAGTCCGGGTTCACCGGCAGGGTGACGAACCGGCCTGCCGGGCGCAGGGCTTGGGCCGCCAGAGCGCACAGCGCGACCAGAGCGCCGTAGCTCTCCGCGTACGGCAGGACGTACACGGCCAGGCACGCGTCGAAGGCGCCGTCGCCGACGAGGTCGCGCCGCTCGGTGTACTCGATCCCCAGCGGCTCGGTGCGCTCGGCCCGCCGGGCGATGCCGAGCATGCCGCCGGAGATGTCGTAGCCGACCACCCGCGCCGCGCCGCGTCGCTTGAGCTCCCGGCTGTACAGGCCCGTCCCGCACCCGATGTCCAGGACGCTCCGACCGGCGACCGGTCCCAGCGCGGCGAACACGCTGAACGACTCCAGGTGTCTGCGCCACGGCAGGAGGAACATCTCCTCGTACATGTCACCGAGGGTGTCGAACTGGTCGTCTCCGCCCATGTCCTCGATTGTCGGCCCCGTGCCCCGGGCGTGCCAGGGCGAGGGCCAGGGCGAGGGCGAGGGACAGGACGGGGGCGGGGCCGGCGGGCCGGGGACCGTGACGAGGTCGCGGTGCCCGACGCCCGAACCGGCCCCGGGCACCGCCGACCCGGCTACTGCCCGGTCGCGTTCGCCGCACGTCCGCGCAGGGAGACCCCGAAGCGGGTGCGGAGCCGGTGCACCTCCCACCACGCCACCGCGGTCACGGTCGCGGGCCCGCCGACCACGGCACCGAGCTGGACGGGCAGCGGGCCGGGCGGCAGGCCGCCGAACGCCAGCCCGGTCGCGGCGAGTTCCCAGACCAGGACGCCGGTCAGGATGGGCGGGAACACCGCGTGCACCCGGTCCATGGTGAAGGCCGTACGGGCCACCGTCGGCGAGGCGAAGCCCACGAACATCAGCACCCAGACCGGCACCGCCAGGACCAGCAGGTTGAACAGCGGCCCGAGGAACAGCCCCTGGACCGACCCCTGCGCCCGACCGGAGAGCCACAGCAGCACCGGAACCGCGGTACACGCGCCCAGGTACTGCGCCGCCATCAGCACCGCGGGCCGCACCTGCGCCCGCATGGCCGGGCGCGCGGCCGGCCCGGCGAGCCGGAACAGCACCCCGACGACCACCGGCGCGGTCACCAGCACCAGCAACGGCGTGACCGCCAGCCGGATCTCGAACTGATCGCTGAGCTGGCTCCAGTCGTCCGCCGTCCCGTACACGACCAGCACCACGAACGCCGCAACGAGCGCCAGCCACGCCCTGATCCGCTGCACCCGCAGCACCACCTCGTCGGTGATCCCCCGTGGCCCGGGCACGGCGAACACCCGCCGCGCCAGCCGCCGCGCCGACCTGGCCATCGGATAGAGCCCCAGGAGGATCAGGAACGGCCACAGGCAGAACAGCAGCGGCACCAGGACCCACCCGCTGACCAGCCGCCGCCCCGGCGCCAGCAACTCCCGCAGGGTGGGCCACTCCTCACCCCGGAACCGCTGCCACAGCGGCACTCCGGCCGGCCGCGGCTGCTGGTAGGGATCCGCCTGGTAGGGGTATCGCGGGAAAGAATTCTGATCTCCGTACGTCACGCCGAGTTCCTCACGCGCTCGCTGTCCTTCTGCCGACACCTGGTCAACCGGTCAGCGCCGCACCCTACTGCCGTCCGCCCACCCCTTGCCCACCCCTTTCCACCCCCTGCCACCACCCGCCCGGCCGACGACCCCCGCCCGCCCGGCCTCCGGGCCGGGGCGACCGGGGCGACCGGGGCCTTCCGGGAGGCGGCAGGGCGTGACCGGAGCACGGGGGCTGTACGGCATACGCATGGTCGATCAGAACCGAGGATTCGCCCGAGTGGTCGCCGGGGAGGGTGGGGGAGCCAGTCGGCGAGCCCCATCCGAGGTCGGCCGCAGCGTCGGCTGCGGGGCCGACCCGACGCACGTGACCGCTGCTGCGGGCGACGTGCCCACCCGATCGAGGAGTCTCTGAGCATGTCGAAAGTCACGACGTCCGGAACCTGGACCGCCGTCGCCCCGACCCCGCCCAACGTCTCGGGCCTCGGCACCGGTCACATCACCTGGGGCGTCCCCGTCGGGGGCGGCAAGAGCGGCTACTCGTTCTCCGGCGGCACGATCGAGGTGCGGGCCGACGGCTCGGAGGTGACCCTGGGCACCTTCACCCACCAGAACTTCCCCATCATGGGTGGTGGCGTCAACCAGTTCGATGTCGATCTCGCGGTACGCATCCGCTTCGAGGAGGACGAGAAGGACCGTGAGTTCAGCTTCAGGTTCCACCACTTCGAGACGCCCAACGACGGGCCCACGCCCGACGACGAGGTCGATCTGCCCACGAGGGTGTCCCCGGAGAGCGTGACCATCGACGGCGAGGAGTACGCCGCCGTGATCACCGGCTTCAAGCGGGGCGGGGAGATCGTCAACACGTTCCTCAGCCCCGAGAACGGTTCCAACAGCGCTGACATCGTCGCCGTGCTGTCCCGCGTGGGCGTTCCGGACGTGGTCATCACCGACGTCCGTTACAAGGGTGGGGTCAAGTACAGCCAGGCCGACGAGTACGTCGAGATCGTCAACCGGGGCACGGCGCACGCGGACATCTCCGGCTGGATCCTGCACGCCGACGACCCCGGCCAGAACTTCACCTTCCCGCCGGGCACCGTGCTCAAGGCAGGCCAGCGGATCCGTGTCCACACCAACGAAGTGCACGCCGAGTGGGGCGGGTTCTCCTTCGGCAGCGGACGCCCCATCTGGAACGACAAGGGGGACACCGCACACCTCATCGACACCCAGGACGCGGTCGTCTCCGTGTACGGCTACGGCACCGAGGCTGTCGGCCCCAGCTGACGTCTTCGAGGAGCCGGCGCTGCTTCGGCACAGGGGGAAGCCGCGTCGTTACCCGCCGGGCGGGCGGACGGCAGACTGGATCCGCCCGGCAGGCCGCGCCCGCCCGGCCCCGCGGAGGACTGAGGCCGGGACCCGACGTACGCGTTCAGCCGGCCTCGGGCAGGCGGACGTACAGGACGCCGTCAGTGTCGGTGCGGGTCTGGAAGCGGGGCTGCGGGGCGGTGGCGGGCCCGCCGACGTTCCAGCCGTCGGCGAGGCGGAACAGGCTGCCGTGCCAGGGGCAGCGCACGCACCCGGCGACGATCTCGCCGTCGGTGAGCGGTCCGGCCAGGTGGCTGCACCAGGCCGCCAGGACGTGGACGGTGTCCTCGGTCTCGCGCACCACGAGCAGGGGGACGTCGCCGACGGTGCGCCGGGCCGGTCGGCCCAGCGGGAGGTCGGCCAGGTGGCCGAGCGGGTGCCAGCCGGGTTCGATCAGGTGCGGGACGGGTTCGGTCTTGTTCGTCCCCGCGCCCTGCCGGTAGGCGAGGTGGCCGCCGAGGTAGGCCCCGGCGGTCGCGGCGGCGGCGCCGGTGAAGCCGAGGAACCTGCCGAGCCCGTGGCGGTGCCGTGCCCGGGCGGCCCACGAGCCGCCGTACAGGACGATGGCGGCGCCGACGCCGAGGGCGTGCACCAGACCGGTGCGCCGCTGCCGCTCGTGCTGTTCGGCCCAGTCGACCCAGCCGCTCCAGGCGGAGGGGACGGCGGTGATCACGCCGATGGCCACCATGAGGTGGGCCGGGCGGCGGGCGCCGGGTGTCAGGTCGAGGACGGCCGCGCAGGTCCAGGCGCCGATGGGGATCTGGACGAGGGCGGGGTGCAGGGGATGGCCGAGCGGGAGCCCGTGCAGGACGTCGCGCGCCCGGCCCAGCGGCAGTGCCCGGATGATCCGCTTCAGCGGCTCGGCCACGGCGTCCAGTCCGTCGGCCTCCGCGAGCGCGTCGACCGCCTTGAGCATGCGCTCGGTGGCGCCCTGGGGACGGTGGCCGACGGTGTCGCCGGTGCGGGTGAACGGGCTTCGGGTCATGGACCCCAGCCTGCGGGCGGGCCCGGCCGCGGGCACGGCGGCGTGGGCCGTGCGGAGCAGGCTGCCGGGGCGGACGGTGTGCCGGCCGGTCACGGCGCTCCGCCTGCCGCCCGGCGGGCTGGTCCGGTGCGGGCCGTGTCGTACCCCTGTGCGAGGATCCCCGGCATGCGGGCCGATCGAGAACTTCTGCGCGATCTGATCGCCACGACGCCGGGGATCGTCACGCGGCCCGGCCGTGGCCGTCCGGAAGCCGCGATCCGCGCGGCGGAGTCCGTCACCGGCCCGCTGCCGCACTCGTACCGCTGGTGGCTGGCCGAGTACGGCGAGGGCTCGCTGCGCGGCCGCCCGCTCGCCACGGTGGAGCCCGTGCCCGGGCTCGGCGAACCCGGGCTCACCGAGGGCTGGTCCGGCGGGGACCGGCTCTGGTTCCACGAGGACGACGACCACGAGCGCTACGGATTCGCCCTCGACCGGGCCGCCGACGGGGAGTGGCCGGTCGTCGCGCACAGCCGCGTCACCGACGAGGAGTGGCCGGTCGCCGACTCCTTCGCCGGGTTCCTCACGGTGTGGACGGCGCTCGCCGCCGGGTTGCGGGAGGGGCCGAACCCGGCCGTCGCCCGGCTGTGGCGAGCCACCCCCGGGATCCGGCTGCCCGACGGCGGCACGGTGCACGGGCCGCACACGTTCCGCGCCCGCAACGAAGCCTGGGAGGTGGGGACGTACGCACCCCACTGGGTCCTGGTCGGCGAGGACGGCGGAGGAGCGGGCCTGTTCATGCGCCGTCACGGCCGGGACCGCTCCTCCCTGTACCGGCTCGCGTCCGGCCGCCTCCGGGGCGATGTCGCGGAGCACGGGGAACTGCTGAGCGCGGACCTCTTCGACTGGCTTGACCGGCGCGCCCCGTATCCCCGGCTTGCGGGCAGCTGACACCGGGCGAACTCGGCGCGCTGCAGCGCGCGTTGGGAGCGCAATCGGCCCGCGGGACGTCGACGGCCCCTGCCGGAGCGCAGTCGTCCTGGGCCGTCCCCGCGAGCAGGGGCGACCCGCCCTCGGCTAACCTCCCCCCTCGTGGACGATCAACCCGAACCCTCGACCCGGCGCGTCTTCGTGGCCCTGGCCCCGCCCGACGACGCCAAGGACGAACTGGCCCGGGCCCTGCGACCCGCCTACGCCGGCTACCCGCGACTGCGGTGGAACCGGATCGAGGACTGGCACATCACCCTGGCCTTCCTCGGCGAACAGCCGTCCGCCACGGTGCCGTTGCTGCGGTCGGCGCTGGCTGCCGCGGCCCCGTCGCGCCCCGCCCTGCACCTGGGCCTGCGCGGCGGCGGCTACTTCGACCAGCGACTGCTGTGGACCGGCATCGACGGGGACCTGGAAGGCCTCCACCGGCTCGCCGCCGACGTCCGGGACCTGGTCAGGTCCTGCGGGATCGACTTCAGGGAGCGTCCGCTGCACCCCCATCTCACCCTGGCGCGCTCCCGCCGCGACGACTCCGTCAGTGTGCCGCTGGCCGCGGCCGGGCTCACCGGGTTCGTCGGCCGACGGTGGCCGACCGAACGCCTCCACCTCGTCGGCAGCAACATCGGCCGCGGCCCGGGGCCGATCCACTACCGCGACATCGAGGCCTGGCCGTTCGCCGCTGCCGCCCCGAACACCACCGCTACGGGTGTTTGACGAGTCGTGCCTCGGCGATCGCCGTCCCGTCCTCCTCCTCGTCGAGCCGGGTGGTGCCGTCCTGCGTGAACCCGGCCCGCTCGTAGAAGCGGAGGGCGGAGGTGTTGGGCAGGTAGGCGTACACGCACAGCGGCCGGTGAGCCCGCGCTTCGAGGTCGGCCACGGCGTGGCCGAACAGGCGCGCGCCCAGGCCCGTGCCGATGAGGCCCGGCTCGATGTAGAGGCCGTAGACCTCCGCGGCGTCGCCGCCGAGGTCCTGGTCCCCGTCGGCGGGCCCGGTCCGGCAGAAGCCGACCACGGCGCCGCCCTGCTCGGCGACCCACAGGCGGTGCCGGTCGGGGAGGTCGGCCAGGTACTCGGCCCAGTCCGCGGTCTCCTCGACCGGGTCCAGCCCGTCGAGGCTCGCGGCGCTCATGAATCCCGCGTAGGCCGCTCGCCACGACCGGACCTTCAGGTCGCCGATCGCGGGCGCGTCCTTCAGCACTGCAGAACGGATCATGCCGGGAGTGTAGGGGCCGATTCGTCCGTTGTCGCACTGTTTTTCGTCGCGTTCCTGCCGCCCGGGCCCGGGCCCGGCCGCGCCTCCTACAGCGCGGTGGGCTCGGGCCGGGTGGGGACGACGATGACGGTGGTGGTGCCGGCGGACAGGGCCGCGGTGAACTCCCGTTCCAGGTCCTCGGCCGTCGTCACGTCGACGGCGTGGCAGCCGAAGCCGCGGGCCAGGGAGGCGATGTCCAGGCCTGGGAGGTCGAGTGCGGGGACGCCAGGGGTGTCCTCCAGCCGGGCGAAGGACTTGAGGATCGCGTACTCGTGGTTGCGCATGACCACGTAGACGATCGGGAGGCGGTGCCGGGCCGCGGTGTAGAGGGCCTGGACGGAGTACTGGAAGGAGCCGTCGCCGATCAGGCCGACCACCGGGCGCCGCACCCCGCGCTCCCGGTCGGCCAGCGCGACGCCCACGGCGGCCGGGACGGCCCAGCCGATGCCGCCGCTGGCCGTGGTGAAGAAGGATCCGGGGCGGGTGGTGGGCAGCCATTCGAGCTGCTCGGCCATGGTCGAGGTCGACTCGTTGACGATGACGGCGTCCGGCGGGCGGACCCGGCTCAGGGCGGCGTAGACCGCGGGCGGGGGGAGCGGGAGGGTCGGGGAGGCCGACAGCACCCGGGGCCGGGGCATCGGGTCGGGGGCGGTGCGGGCCGAGCCCTCCTCGACCAGGTCCAGCAGTCCTTCGATGGCAAGTCGGGGGTCGCCGAGCAGGCTGTCGCCGGCCCGTGCGGTGGCGGCGGCCCGCGGGTCGGCGGTGAGCTGGAGCAGCGTGGTGCCTGCGGGGAGGTAGTCGCCCGGCACGTACGGGTAGTAGCGGAACACCTCCGCGCCGATCACGGCCACCAAGTCGTGCCCGGTCAGGCGTTCGCCGACGGCCTTGACCGACAGGCCCAGTGGACCGGCGTAGAGCGGGTGGTCCTCGGGGAAGGAGGCGCGCTCCGCGAGCGGGGCGCCGTAGACGGTGGCGCGCAGCTTCTCGGCCAGGGCGACGGCCGCGTCCCAGCCGCCGCCGCGGTCGACCTCGGGCCCGAAGACGAGCGCGGGCCGGCGGGCGGCGGAGAGGCGTTCGGCGAAGGCCCGCAGCCGTCCGGGGTCGGGGGCCGTCCGGTGGCTTACCGTCCGCACCCGGGTGAATCCGGACAGCGGCCGCTTCCAGTCGTCCATCGGGATCGACAGGTAGACCGGCCCGGCGGGCGGTTGGAGCGCGTGCGCGTAGGCGCGCATGACGGCCTCGGGGACGTCCTCGGCGCGGGCCGGTTCGTAGGACCACTTCACCGAGGGCTGCGGCAGCAGGGTGGCCTCGCGGTTGGCGAGGTACGGCTCGCCGATCAGCAGTTCCCGGTGCTGCTGGCCGGAGGTGACGATCAGGGGCGTGTGCGCGTGGGAGGCCGACACCAGGTTGCCCATCGCGTTGCCGGTGCCGGCCGAGGAGTGCAGGTTCACCAGCGCGGGGCGGCCGGTGACCTGGGCGAAGGCGTCGGCCATGGTGATCGCGGAGGCCTCCTGGAGGGCCAGGACGTAGCGGAAGTCCGCGGGGAAGTCCTGGAGGAAGGGCTCCTCGGTGGAGCCGGGGTTCCCGAAGACGGTGGTGAGTCCGAGCGTACGCAGCAGGTCGTACGTCACGGTGCGGACGGTGGATCGCTCGGCCATGGGGCCACCGGCTTCCCCTCGGGGCATCGGGGCCCAGCGGCTCCGATCGTCGTACTGCCTGACACCAGCAGGAGAGCACCGGCCCCGAGGGCCCCGCAACCGGACGAACGGGACGCTGGTGGTGGCGTGCGCTGTGGCAGATGCCGTCTCGTGGCAGGCCCTGGGGGCCGCTGCCCCTGGGAACCGCAGCTTGCCATCGGGAGGTTGAGCAGCGTCAGCGTGGTCGGCGGAGGCAGCGACCTGTTGGCCGCGTCGGCACGGAACGACTGGAGCAGGTAGGCCACCAGGCGCCGGGACGCCGCACCGTCGTCCGGCAGGGCGGTCACCAGCGCGCAGTGTGCCAGCAGGACCACGGCGAGGTCGGAAGGATGGAAATCGGCCCGCAGCGTGCCCGACTGGAGGAGACGGCAGCGGTGCACCGGGCGCTGGAGGCGGGCGGCGTCCGGGGCACGTACGTGGTCAGGGTCGGGTAGGAGCCTGTGGAGGGGCTGACCACAGCCACTCGTCGACCCGTGACCGGGGGAACCGGGGCGGGGCGGTGCCCGCTGTGCGGGTCCACCCGGCGACCACCCGGTCGGCGGCGAGCGCGCCGGCCACCAGGTCGGCTCACGCGCGTACTCCCGGCCCGCGGAAGTGGAGGACGCCGTCCTCGATCGGGTCGGACAGCAGGACCTTCCGGTCGTGGTGGTAGTCCATCACCATCCGCCACGGGAACTCGCGCCCCTGGCGCGGCATGATGTCCTTCGCCCGCCGGATGTAGCCCGAGGTCAGCACGTCGACCACGCCCTCGTCGGTGGCGTTGGCCGCGTGGTCGACGGGCACGGCGACGGTGCGGCCGGTGGCGTCCAGGTGCTTGAGCAGGCGCACCAGATAGGCGGCGGCGAGGTCGACCTTCAGGGTCCAGGAGGCGTTGGTGTAGCCGAAGACCCAGGCCAGGTTGGGGATGCCCTGGAGCATGACGCTCTTGTAGGTGCAGACGTCGTGCAGGTCGCGCGGTTCGCCGTCGATGCTGATCGTGGCGCCGCCGAAGGCCTGGAGGTTCAGGCCGGTGGCGGTGACGACGACGTCCGCGGCGAGTTCCCGGCCGGAGGCGAGCCTGATGCCGGTGGGGGTGAAGGTCTCGACGGTGTCGGTGACGACGCTGGCGCGGCCCTCCCGGAGCACCCTGAAGAGGTCGCCGTCGGGGACGGCGCACAGCCGCTCGTCCCACGGGTCGTAGGCCGGGCTGAAGTGGGCCATGTCGACGCCCGGGCCGACCGCCCGGCGCACCCCGGCCAGCAGCATCCTGCGCGTCGCGCGGGGGAAGCGCCGGGCGGTCCGGAACAGGGCGCGCTGCAGGCCGATGTTGCGCCGGCGGGTCATCCTGGCGACCAGTGGACCGGGCAGGAACCGCTGCTGCCAGGCGGTGATCCGGTCGACCGAGGGCACCGAGAAGACGTACGAGGGCGAGCGCTGGAGCATCGTCACATGGGCGGCCTTGTCGGCCATCGCCGGGACGAGCGTGACGGCGGTCGCGCCGCTGCCGATCACCACGACCCGCTTCCCGGTGTGGTCGAAGTCCCGCGGCCAGTGCTGCGGGTGGATCCGGGTGCCCTCGAAGCGCTCGGCGCCGGGGAACTCGGGCAGGTGGCCCCGGTCGTGGTCGTAGTAGCCGGTGCAGGTGACGAGGAAGGAGCAGACCCAGGTCTCCCGCTCGCCGGTCGCCTCGCGCAGCGCGGTCACCGTCCACCGCTGGTGCTCGCTCGACCAGTCGGCGGTCAGCACCCGCAGCCCGTGGTGGATCGCCTTGTCGACGCCGTACTCGCGGGCGGTGGCGGTCACGTAGTCGCGGATCGACCCGCCGTCGGCGAGCACCCTGGTCCCGTTCCAGGGGCGGAACTGGTAGCCGAAGGAGAACATGTCGGAGTCCGAGCGGATGCCCGGGTAGCGGAACAGGTCCCAGGTGCCGCCGATGCCGGCGCGGCGTTCCAGGATCGCGACGTCACGGCCCGGGAGGTCCCGGCGCAGGCGGCAGGCGACGCCGATGCCGGAGAGTCCGGCGCCGATGACGAGGACGTCGGTGCGGTGTGTGGTCATGGGTCCACTGTCGTGGCTCGCGGGGCGGCCGTATCGTCTTTTCCCGACAAGCTTTTGGCATTACGCGACAGGGGCGGGCGATGGGCAGTCCCATCCGGGCCACCTTGGTCCGTCGCCGGCTCCGCGACCTGCGCGCAGGACGGTTCCACCGGCGGCGGCCCGGGCCGTGTG
>NZ_JBHVET010000029.1:0-26574 GCF_042802135.1 Kitasatospora sp. NPDC057512 | reverse complement strand
GTCTAAATACCGTGGGCGGTTCCTCTTCCTCTCAGTGGACGTGGACGCCTTCGGGCATATCGGCCTTGCCACGGGGGACGACCAGCAGCCCGATCAGCGCCGCCACCGCCGCGACCGCGGCCAGCGTGGTGTAGGCGGCGGGGAACCCGGCGTCGGTGTGCTGCGCGATGCCGACCGCCGCGACGGTCGAGACGGTCGCGGCGCCGATGGTTCCGCCGACCTCGTGGAAGGTGTTGACGACCCCGGACGCGATCCCGGCCTCGTGGTGGGAGATGAAGCCGAGCGCCGTGGTGGTCGCGGAGACGAAGACGGGGATGATGCCGACGGCTCCGATGACCAGTCCGACGATGACGCCCACGGTGCCGCCGGCCAGGGACAGCACGAGGCTCCCGGAGGCCGAGACGAGCAGTCCGCCGGCCGCGACCAGACGGGCGCCGGCGTGGCCGATGAGGTGCGCCGCGAGGTGGGCGCCGATCGCGGTCGCGACGGCGACGGGCAGCAGCAGGGCCCCGGTGGACAGGGCGGACAGTCCGCGCACGTTCTGGAGGTAGAGGGAGCCGAGGAAGACGTAGCCGAGCAGCAGGCCGGTGGCGATCAGCATCAGGAACGAGCCGGCGGCGACCGGGCGCTTGGCGAGGATGCGCAGGTCCATCAGCGGGGAGGCGGTCTTCCGCTCGATCAGGGTGAAGGCGGCGTAGAGCGCCACGGCGCCGATCAGTGGCAGCAGGGTGGCGGTCGAACCCCAGCCCGCGTCACCGGCCTTGATCAGGCCGTAGATGAGCGACCCGGTCGCCGTGGTGACGAGGACCGCGCCCGGCAGGTCGATCCGGCGGTCGCCGTGGGCGGCCGAGGCGGTCGGGGCGGGGACGAGCCGGGGGGCCACGGCGAGGATGCCCAGCCCGACCGGGACGTTGATGAAGAAGGCCCAGTTCCACCCGGGGCCCGCGGTGAGCACACCGCCGAGCATCGCGCCGACCGCGAAGCCGATGCCGCCGAGGGTGGCCCAGATGCCCAGGGCCTTGTGTCGCTCGGCGCCGTGGAAGGTGCGGGTGATCGTGGCCAGGGCGGCCGGCGACAGCAGCGCCGCGCCGACGCCCTGCGCGAGCCGCCCGCCGATCAGCACGGTCGCGTTCCCGGCGAGCCCGACCACCAGGGAGGCCGCGGTGAACAGGACCAGGCCGGTCACCAGCAGGCGCCGGGCGCCGAAGGCGTCGGCCAGCCGGCCACCCAGGAGCATCAGGCCGCCGAAGCAGAGGGTGTAGGCGGTGACGGCCCAGGTCAGGGTCTCGCGGCTGAGGCCGAGGTCCTCGCCGATGCTGGGCAGCGCGACGTTGATCACGGTCACGTCCACGATCAGCATGAACTGGGACAGGCAGAGCAGGGTGAGCAGCAGCCAGCGGCGCGGGTCGAGTTCGGCCTGCGGATGGTCCTCTGACGTGGTGTGGGCAGCGTGAGCCATCGGGACAACCCCTATCTCAGACAACGGTGTATGAGTTAAGGGATACCGCAGAACGGCTAAGTTGAACAGTCCTGTATGAGTTACTGTCTCCGCTCGGAGAGTCCGTCCGAGTCCGTCCGAGTCCGCCCCTGGCGCCAGGGGGGTGCATCGGCCTGCTCCTGGGCCCGTCCGCGTGTCCGCCCCCGCGCCCGTCCGGCGGTCCCGGTGCGCAGGTGGACCCTTGACCCTATGCGTCATAGTAGTTAAGTTGGACATTGTGTTCGACTTGATGGTCAGCCGGTGGCGCCATCGACCTGACGCGACGACACATCCGTTGTCCGGTAGGGCTCTTGAGGACTCTCCGTCGCCTGGGCGCATCCCAGCCCGGGTCTGCAGAGCCGCCCCAGATCGTGGGGCCGCGTCCTTGTGAAGGAGCTTCGTGAACGTCATCGCCAGACTGGCCGTGGCCAGGAGAGGACTGATCCTCGCGCTCACCGTGTTCGTCGCCGCACTGGCGGCGTTCTACGGGGCGGGCGTCCAGCAGCACCTGGCCAACGGCGGCTTCCAGGACCCGTCGTCGGAGTCGATGCGGGTGGACGACGCCCTGGCCAGGGACTTCGGCACCGGGGCGCCGAACCTCGTCGTCATCGCCTCCGGGCGTGACGGCAAGGGTCTGGAGGACCCCGCCGTCGTGGCCGCCGCGACCGGTCTCGTCGACCGGATCCGCTCGTTCGACGGCGTCGTCTCGGCCGACTCCTACTGGACGTCCGGCCGGCCGGCGTCGCTGCGTTCGAAGGACGGGGCCGGCGGCCTGGTCCTGGTCCGGCTCGGCGGGAACGAGGGCACCTACCAGGCCGAGGCGAAACGGATCGTCCCCCGGCTCGGCGACGACCGGCTGGACCTGCGGTTCACCGGGATCGCGCAGACCTACGTCGAGGTCGAGCGGGTGTCGGCCGACGACCTCCTGCGTGCCGAACTGATCGTCGCCCCGATCACGTTGGTCCTGCTGGTGGTCGTCTTCGGCAGCCTCGCCGCCGCGCTCGTGCCGCTGCTCGTCGGGGGGATCTCGGTGGTCTTCACCACCGCCGTCCTGCAACTGCTCACCGAGCTCACCCCCGTGTCGGTCTTCGCGCTCAACGTGACCACGGCGCTGGGGCTCGGACTCGCCATCGACTACAGCCTGTTCGTGATCAGCAGGTTCCGCGACGAGCTGGCCGCCGGCGCGGACGTCGGCCAGGCCGTCCGGACCACGGTGCGGACGGCGGGCCTGACCGTCCTGTTCTCCGGTCTCACCGTGGCCCTCTCGCTCTCGGCGCTGCTGGTCTTCCCGATGTACTTCTTCCGCTCGATCGCCTACGGCGGCATCGCGGTGGTCCTGGTGGCGGCGCTCACCTCGGTGGTCGCGCTGCCCGCCCTGCTCGCCGTGCTCGGCCACCGGGTGAACCGCTTCGACGTGTTCGGGCGGTTCAGGCGGCGCACGCCGAGCGGCTTCTGGCGCCGCCTGGCGCTGGGCGTGATGCGGCGTCCGGTGCCCGTCATGACCGTGGTCGCCGGACTGCTGCTCCTGCTCGGCAGTCCGTTCCTGTCGGCCTCGTTCAGCCTCGCGGACGACCGGGTGCTGCCCGCGTCCTCGCCGGCCCGGCAGGCGGCCCAGTACCTGCGGGACCACTTCGACCTGGGGGAGACCAACCCGATCCCGGTCGTCCTGCCCGGGCTGCCCGAGGCCGAGGCCGCGCAGGCGCTCCCGCCGTACGCCGAGCGGCTGTCGGCGCTGCCAGGGGTCCAGCGGGTGGACACCCTGACCGGCTCCTACGCCGGCGGCCGGCTGGTCGCGCCGCCGACGGACGCGTCGAAGCGGTTCACCGCCCGGGCGGGCAGCCGGCTGTCGGTCGTGTCGTCCGTCGAGCCGTACTCCCGGCAGGGCCGCGCGCTCGTGGCGGCCGTGCGCACCGCGGACGGGGCGCCCGTCCCCGCCCGGGTCGGCGGGCAGGCCGCGCAACTGGTGGACACCACGCACGCCACCGGCGGCACCCTGCCGTTGGCGCTGCTCATCATCGCGGTGACGACTTTCGTGCTGCTCTTCCTGTTCACCGGAAGCGTACTCATTCCGGTGAAGGCGATCCTCTTGAACCTGCTGAGCCTGACGGCTACTTTTGGCTCAATGGTCTACGTCTTCCAGGACGGTCACCTGAAATGGCTCGTCGGTGATTTCACAACCACCGGAATGATCGACGCGACGATGCCCGTGCTGATGTTCTGCATCGCGTTCGGGCTGTCCATGGACTATGAAGTCTTCCTGCTCTCCAGAATTCGCGAGGAATACCTGCGGAGCGGGGACAGCACGCACTCCGTCGCGCTCGGCCTGGAGAAGACGGGGCGGGTGATGAGTGCGGGTGCCCTGCTGATCGGCACGGTGTTCGTCACCTTCGCCTCCTCCGGGCTCACGCTGCTCAAGCTGCTCGGTGTCGGCCTGGCCCTGGCGGTCGTCGTCGACGCGACCCTGGTGCGCGGCCTGCTCGTGCCCGCCTTCATGCGGCTGGCCGGGCGGGCGAACTGGTGGGCGCCCGGGCCGCTGCGCCGACTGCACGACCGGTTCGGCCTGAGCGAGCATTCCGGGGAGGTTCCGGAGGAATACCGCGGACGGTCGACGCCGGTTCCGGGCCGCGAGCCGGCCGAGCGCCTGGGCTGATCGGGTACGGGCGGTTCCCGATCGTGGGACCCGCCCGTACCGGTGAACCGTCAGGTGAAATTGTTTGACGTCGACCCGGGGCCCGGCTAGGGTTCCGGCCATAGAAATTCCAGACCATTCCGGGCCGCCCGGAACTCACATTTGAAGATTTCGAATAGCGTCATCACGGGGAGAATTCGAAATGGTGCGGAACCTGCTCAGAGAAATGCCCGGCGAGGGAATCGGACTGCGGATCCCGAACCGGGCGACGGCCCCCGAACTGCCGGTCGCGCCGCACCCGGCGGCGGGCCCGGCACAGGCGGCGTCCACGGCCCACCGGGGGCGGGTCGGACGGGCGGCCTGGACGACCGTCCGCCGCGAGGCGGAGCGCCGGGGGCTCGCCCCGGCCGCCGTCCTGATCACCGCCTGGGCCGACGTCCTGCGCCAGTGGGCCCCGCGGGCCGACTTCACGCTCGACCTGGTGCTGCCCGGCCGGGCGACGGAACTCCCGCTCGCCTTCGACGCACTCCCCGACGACTCCTTCGCGGCCCGCGCGCAGCGTCTCCAGCACCAGCTCGACGAGGCCCGGGCCGGCGAGCCGGTGCCGGAGCCGGGCGAGCGGGAACGATGTCGTCCGATCTGGAAGGCCACCGAGGAGGCGGGCGAGCTCGTCCTCACCTGGGACGTCCGGGAGGAGCCGCTGCCCGACGGCCTGCCGGCCGACCTGCTGTCGGCCTGCGCCGCCGCCTTCGACCGGCTGGCGGCCGAGGACGGCGCCTGGGACAGCCGGGCTCGCCTCACCACGCTGCCGGCCTGGCAGAGCGCCGAACGCGCCGCCGCCAACAGCACCGCCGCCGACCTCCCCGTCACCACCCTCGGCCGGCTGGTCGAGGACCGGGCCGCCGAGCGGCCGGACGCCGTCGCCGTCATCGCGGACGACGGACAGTCCACCTACGGCGAGGTCGTGGCCGACGCCCGGCGCCTCGCCCGCCGGCTGACCGCCCTCGACGCGACGCCCGGCAGCCTGGTCGGCGTCGTCGTCGAGAGGAGCCGGGCCCAGGTGCCCGCCGTCCTCGGCGTCACCCTCTCCGGGGCCGCCTACCTGCCGATCGACCCGCAGTGGCCGGCCGCGCGCCGGGCCCAGGTGATGGAGCAGGGCGGCGTCCGGACCGTGGTCACCACCCCCCGGCTGCGCGACGAACTCGCCTGGCCCACCGGCGTCCGGCTGGTCACCCCGGACGACGCCGAGGTCCGCGAGGCGGACGCGGGGCCGCTCCCCACCGGCCCCGCGCCGGAGGACCTGGCCTACGTCATCTTCACCTCCGGCTCCACCGGCCGGCCCAAGGGCGTGGTGATCGACCACCGGGGGGCGGCCAACACCGTCCAGGACATCAACCGGCGCTTTGGGGTCGGGCCCGACGACCGGGTGCTCGCCCTGTCCTCGCTGAGCTTCGACCTCTCCGTCTACGACGTCTTCGGCACGCTGGCCGCCGGAGCCACCGTGGTGGTGCCCGCGCCGGGTCGGGCCCACGACCCCGAGCACTGGTCCGCGCTGGTCGAGCGGCACGGCGTCACCGTCTGGAACTCCGTCCCCGCCCTGATGCGGGTCTGGCTGGACGCCCCCGTCCCCGCCGCCGCTCCGGCCCCAGCGCCGTCGACCGTGCGGGTGGTCCTGCTCAGCGGCGACTGGATACCCGTCTCGCTGCCGGACGCGGTCCGCGCCGCCCACCCCGGGGCGCAGGTCGTCAGCCTCGGCGGCGCGACCGAGGCGTCCATCTGGTCGGTCGGCTACCCCATCGGCGAGGTCCCGCCGCACTGGAGCCGCATCCCCTACGGCAAGCCGCTGGCGAACCAGACGCTCCACGTGCTCGACGGTCGGCTCGACCCGTGCCCGGTGTGGACCACCGGGGAGATCCACATCGGCGGCACCGGCGTGGCGAAGGGCTACTGGGCCGACCCGGTCAGGACCGGCGAGCGGTTCATCGTCCACCCCGTGACCGGCGAGTACCTCTACCGGACCGGCGACCTCGGCCGCTACCTGCCCGGAGGCGACATCGAGTTCCTCGGCCGGGAGGACACCCAGGTCAAGCTCAACGGGTACCGGATCGAACTCGACGAGATCGCGGCCGTCCTGCGCCGCCGGCCCGGCGTGGGCGAGGCGCTCCTCACGGTCGACACCAACCCTGCCACCGACCGCCGACAGCTCGTCGCGTACGTCCTGCCGGAGGAGCGCACCGAGCCGGCCGCCACCCCGGACGACGGGGCGGCCTGGTCCGCCGCGTCGGCCGCCGGGGAGGCCGAGCTGCGGCAGGCAGTCGGCGAACTCGCCCCCGCCATCGCGACCTTCGAGCACCTCTGGCAGCGGCTGGAGGCGCTCGCTCCGTCGGTCATGGCCCGCAGCCTCGCCCGGCTCGGCGCCTTCACCACCGGGGACGCCACCGCCACCGCCGACGAGATCACCGCCCGCAACGGACTGCGTCCGGCCTACCGCGGCCTGGTCGCCCAGTGGCTCGCCGTCCTCGCCGCCGAGGGGCTGCTGAGCGCCACCGGGGAGCCCGGTCGCTACCGCGCCGAGCGGCCCTTCGACGCGGACGCCCTGGACCGCCGGATCGCCGCCGAGCTGGCCGGGTTCACGGTCTCCGGGCCCGACCGGGTCCTGCTGGACTACTTCACCGACTGCGTCGAGCAGCAGGTCCCGATGCTCCAGGGCAGGGTCCGGCCGCTCCGACTGCTGCTCCCCGACGGCGACTGGCGGGTGACCGAGGCGCTGTACGCCGCGAACCCGGCCGCCCGGCTGCAGAACCGGATCGCCGCCTCGGCGGTGCGCTCCTTCGTGGAGCGGTTCCCCGCGGACCGGAAGGTCCGGATCCTCGAACTGGGCGCGGGTACCGGCTCCACGAGCGACGCGATCCTTCCCGTGCTGCCCGCCGACCGCGTCCGGTACCGCTTCACCGACCTCTCCACGGCCTTCACCACCTCGGCCCGCCGGCGCTACGAGGACGGCTACCCCTTCGTCGACTACGGCCTGTTCGACATCGACGGCGAGCCGGCCGCCCAGGGACTGGCGCCCGGCAGCGCCGACGTCATCGTGGCGGCCAACGTCCTGCACGACGCGAAGGACCTGGGACGGACCCTGGACACCGTCCGGGGCCTGCTCGCCCCCGGCGGACTGCTGGTCCTGATCGAGGGCACCGTCAACTCGCCGCTGAACATGATCAGTTTCGCCTTCCTGGAAGGCTTCGGGAACTACCAGGACCAGCGCGGGGCCACCCTGCTCTCGGTGCCCGAGTGGCAGGAGCAGCTGGCGGCCGTCGGCTTCACCCGGTTCGCCGCCGTCCCCGACGGCGGGCCGGCCGTACGCGCGCTGGCCCAGCACGTGCTGGTCGCGGGCTCGCCCTCCGGCCGGGAGGCCCTGGACCCGGCCGCCCTGGCCAAGGTGCTGGGCGACCTGCTGCCCGAGTACATGGTTCCGCACCACTACGTGGTCCTCGACCGGCTGCCGCTGAGCGCGAACGGCAAGGTCGACCGGTCGGCCCTGCCCTCGCCCTGGCGCGAGCGCGCCCCGGAGGACCGGGCGGCGCCGCGCACGGCGCTGCAGCGGCTGCTGCTGGAGATGTGGACCGACGCGCTGGGCCGCGACGACTTCGGCGTCGAGGACAACTTCTTCGACCTGGGCGGCGACTCGCTGCACGCGGTGCGCGTCATCGGCCGGCTGCGGACCGAGCTCGGCATCCGGCAGAGCGGTGACGAGGCCGTCGACCTGCTGTTCCAGGCCCCGACGATCGCGGAACTCGCCGCCGTGCTGGACGCCCGCCCGGAGGCGGCCCGGTGACCCGTCACGACCCCTTCCCGCTGACCCCGCTCCAGGAGGCCTACCTGGTCGGCGCCTCCAGGCTGGTCGAACTCGGCGGCTTCCTGCCGAGCTACTACGTCGAACTGGACCTGGTCAACGCGGACCTGGCCCGGGCCGAGGACGCGCTGAACCGGCTGCTGCGCCGGCACGACCACCTGCGGACCGTGGTCGAGGACGCCGGCGCCCAGCGGGTGCTGACGGACGACCGGATCCGGCCCGTCCGGCTCGCCGTGACGGACCTGACCGGCCTCGACGAGGCCGCGCGGCAGGCTGAGCTGCTCCGGACCAGGGAGCGGATGTGCCGCGAGGGCGTGGACCCCACCCGCTGGCCGCTGTTCGCGATCGCCGTGAACCGCCTGCGGCCGCACCGGGTCCGGGTGCACCTCGCGATGAGCCTGCTGCTGCTGGACGGCCGGGGGATCCGCCAGGTCATGGACGAGTGGCGGGCGTACTACCACGATCCCGCCGCCGAGCCGCCCGCCCCGGCGCGGACCTACCGGGACTGCCGGCTGGAGCTGCTCGCGCACGAGGACAGCCCGGAGTACCGGCAGCAGTGGCAGTACTGGGAGGAGCGCCTCGACCGGCTGCCGGACGCCCCCCGGCTGCCGCTCTCCGTCCAGCCGGCGGCCATCGGGACGGTGCGCTTCACCCGCCGCACCCACCGGCTGACCCGGGAGCAGTGGCAGCGGCTGTCCGCCGCCTTCCGGCAGCACCGGGTGCTGCCGACCACCGCGCTCTGCCACGTGTTCGCCGAGGTGCTCGGCGCGTGGGCGGCCGCCCCGCACTTCAGCCTGAACCTGCTGCACCAGAACTGGGCGACCTCCCGGCCCCACATGGCGGGCGTGCTGGGCCAGTTCGGCGCCACCCTCCCGCTGGAGGTGGACCTGGGGCAGTCCGGTGACTTCTGGGAGCGGGCCCGGCGGCTCCAGCGCCAGGTCTGGCAGGACCTGCAGAACGCCGACGTGGCCGGGGTGCGGATCACCCGCGAGCTGGCCGCCCGCCGCGGCTGGACGTCCCGCGCCGCGCTGCCGTACGTCTTCACCAGCATGCTGAAGGCCGGTACGGCGGACGGACCGCCGCCGGCCGGCGGGGGCCGGGACCGGCTGGCCTGCCGCGAGGTGGCCAGCGATCTGCGCACCCCCCAGGTGCTGGTGGACAACCAGCTCCACGACGGGGCCGACGGCGGGGTGGACTGCGTCTGGGACGTCGTCGACGAGGCCTTCCCGCCCGGCCTGCCCGACCTCATGTTCGAGGCGTACGGGCGGATGCTGGACGAGCTGGCCGGGCCCGCCGGGGCGGCGGCCGCGCCGGACCCGGTGTCCGCCGGGCACCACGCCCGGGTCGCCGCGCTGAACGGGCCCGTCGCGGCCCCGCCGGACGAGCGCCTGGAGGACGGCTTCCTGCGGCAGGCGGCCCTGCGCCCGGCCGCCCCCGCCGTCCTGACCGCCCACCGGACGGTCACGTACGGCGAACTGGAGGCCCGCTCCCGGGCGGTGGCCTGCTGGCTGGGCGCCCAGGGCGTCGGCCGCGGCGACCTCGTCCCGGTGGTCATGACGAAGGGCTGGGAGCAGGTCGTCGCAGTCCTGGGCGTGCTGCGGGCCGGCGCGGCGTACTGCCCCGTCGACGCCGACCTGCCCGACGAACGGATCGCCCACCTGCTGGCGGCCTGCTCCGCACGGGTCGCGCTCGTGCGGTCCCGCGACGAGCAGCGCCTCGGCGCGCTCGGCGAGCGCCCGCTGCTCCCGGTGGACGGCCTCGAACCGACGGCGGGCCGGACCTGCGCCCGGGTCGGAGACCCGGGCGACCTGGCGTACGTCATCCACACCTCGGGCTCGACCGGCCTGCCCAAGGGCGTCATGATCGAGCACCGGGCGGCGGTCAACACCGTCCAGGACATCAACCAGCGCCTCGGACTCACCCCCGAGGACCGGGTCTTCGGCATCTCCTCGCTGAGCTTCGACCTCTCCGTCTGGGACGTCTTCGGCGCGCTCGCCGCGGGCGCGGCCCTGGTGCTCCCGGAGGCGAGCCGCCGCCCCGACCCGCTCGGCTGGGCGCGGGCCGCCGTCCGGCACGGCGCGACGGTGTGGAACTCGGTGCCCGCGCTGGCCCAGATGCTGGCCGAGGTCGTCGAGCAGCGGCCGGAGGCCGGCCGGCCTCCGGTGCGCGCCTTCCTGATGAGCGGTGACTGGATCCCCACCGAGCTGCCCGACCGGCTTCGGTCGGGCTTCCCGGACACCCGGGTGATCGCGATGGGCGGCGCCACGGAGGCCTCGATCTGGTCGAACATCCACGAGGCCGACCGGGTCGACCCCGCCTGGCGGAGCATCCCGTACGGGGTCCCGCTGCGCAACCAGACCATGCGGGTGCTCGACCACCGGCTGGACCTCCGTCCGCCGTGGGCGGTCGGCCGGATCCTCATCGGCGGCGTCGGGCTCAGCCGGGGCTACTGGCGCGACGAGCGGCGCACCGCCGAGCGGTTCGTCCGGCACCCCGGGAGCGGCGAACGCCTGTACCTGACGGGCGACCTCGGCTGCTACCGACCGGACGGCACCATCGAGTTCCTCGGCCGGGAGGACCGTCAGCTCAAGATCCAGGGCTTCCGGGTCGAACCGGGGGAGGTGGAGAGCGCGATCCGGGAACACCCCGCGGTGCGGGAGTGCGCGGTCAGCGGCGAGGCCACGCCGGGCGGGCAGCGGCGCCTGGTGGCGCTCGTCGTCCCGCACGAGGGCGAGGCGCTCGACGGCCGGACGGTCCTCGCCCACCTGCGGACGCGGCTCCCGCACTACCTGGTCCCCGGTCGGGTCCACGTCCTGGAGCGGCTGCCGCTGACGCCCAACGGCAAGGTGGACGTCGCCGGGGCGCTGGCCGCGCTCGCCGCCCAGGCCCCGCCCGACGGGCGGACCGGGGCCGCGGCGGAGGGCACCGGGGGCGAGCTGGTGGACCGGCTCCGCGCGCTCTGGGCCGAACTGCTCGAACTGCCCTCGGTCGCGCCGGAGGACGACTTCTTCGCGCTGGGCGGCAACTCGCTGCTCGCGCTGCGGCTGATCAACCGGATCCGCGCCGAGCTGGGGGTCGAGCTGCAGTTCGGCCAGGTCTTCGAGGCCGCGACGGTACGGGCGCTGGCCGCGCGCGTCGCGGAGCACGAGCGCCCGGCCGGCTGCCGGGTCGTGCTGGCCGGCGGCGCGGCCGGGCCCGGTGCCGCGGGCGCGGCCGGGACCGCGGGCCGGGAACTGTTCCTGTTCCACCCGGTGGGCGGCTCGGTGAGCGGCTACACCGCGCTGGCCCGGTCCTGGCCCGGCCCGGTCCACGCCTTCCAGAGCCGGGCGCTGGCCCGGGGCACCACCGCCGTCCTCGATCCCGACGTGGAGACGATGGCGGCGGCCTACCGCGAGGAGCTCCAGCAGGTGTCGGTCGGGGGACCGTACCTGCTGGGCGGCTGGTCGATGGGCGGGGTGCTCGCCCACGAGGTCGGCCGACAGCTAGCCGAACAGGGCCACGAGGTCCGGGTCTTCATGATCGACAGCGATCTCACCGAGGCCCGGGAGACCGCCACCGAGGCGGCCCGGCACCTGGAGTTCCTCGGCGACCTCGCCGGCGGACGCCTGCCCGAGGCGGCGCGCACCGCCGTCCTGGCGACACCGCCCGCCGCGCTGACGCGGACCGCGGCCCAGGTGTCGGTCGCCCACGGGTGGCTGCCCGCCGGGACGGACGTGCACCAGTACGAGCTGCTGATGCGCGTCCACGCGCACAACCTGGCCGCCCTGGGCCGCTACCGGGCGGACAAGTCCGACGTGCCCGCGCTCCTCCTCGTGGCCGGTGCGGTCGACCGCACCGACCCGGTCCCGGCCTGGCAGGACGTCTGCCCCCGGCTCGACGTGGAGCGCTGGGACGAGGACCACTACTCGATCGTCGCCGGCGACCGCCCCGCGGCGATCGCCGACCGCCTCACGGCCTGGCTCGGGGAACCGCGCACCCAGCGGTAGCCGGCCCCTCCTCTCGACCGGATGGTCCCGGTCGAGCCGAACCACCACGACACACGGGGAACTTCACCATGCGGTTTTTGGCAACCGAACGGGCGACGCTTCAGCGGTTCATGCCCGGTCTCGACGACGATCTCGCCCGGATCCCGCTCGCGGATCTGGAGCGGCCCGGCAACCCGGCGCTGGCCCTGTTCAAGGCCGCCGGCGGCACGGGCCTGCTGATCCCGACGGAGCAGGGCGGCGACGGCGCCACCCCGCTGGAGGCGGTCCGCGTCCAGCGGGCGATCGGCGCCCGGTCGCCCTCGCTCGGGATCGCCACGACCATGCACCACTTCTCCGTCGCCAGCCTGGCCGAGGCCGGCCTCGGCGACGGCTGGGAGTGGATGCTGCTGGAGGGCATCGCGACCGGCCGGCTGCTGGTCGCCTCCGGCTTCGCCGAGGGCCGCAGCGGGGCGGCCATCCTCTCCCCGACGCTGCGCGCGGTGCCGCACGGGGACGGCCTGCGGGTGACCGGCTCCAAGAAGCCGTGCTCGCTGTCGCGCTCGATGGACCTGCTCACCGCCTCGGTGGCGGTCACCGGCGAGGACGGCCGCGACCGGATGGCCGTCGTGGTCGTCCCGGTGGACAGCCCCGGGCTGGAGGTCCGGCCGTTCTGGAACAACTTCGTGCTGGCCGGCGCCGAGAGTGACGAGGTGGTCCTCAAGGACGTCGAGGTGCCCGGCCGGCTCGTCGTCATGACCGGGAACACCGCGGACCAGCAGCCCGACGAGCTCCAGACCAGCGGGTTCATCTGGTTCGAACTCCTGGTCACCGCCACCTACCTGGGCGCGGCGAGCGCCCTGGTGGAGGGCGTGCTGGAGGCCGGGAGGGCGGACGCCGTCGAGCGCGCGGCGCTGGCGGTCGAGGCCGAGGCCGCCATGGCCATGCTGGAGGGCGTCGCCCGGGCCGTGGAGGCCGGGGAGCGCGGCCCGGACGTGCTCGCCCGGGTCCTGTGCGTGCGCTACGCCGTGCAGGACGCCATCGGCCGGATCAACCGCAAGGCGGTGGAACTGCTCGGCGGCATGTCCTACATCGGGTCGGGCGACGCGGCGTACCTGACCGCGGCCTGCGCCGGCCTGATGTTCCACCCGCCGTCCCGCACCCACATGTCCGGGCAGCTGTGCGACCACTTCGCCGGCCGACCGCTGCGCGTCGGCTGAGGGCCCGATGACTGCCACTGTGACCGCCACCGTGACCGCCACCGCGAAGTCCGGTCCCGTCGTCCTGCTCACCGGAGCGAGCGGCGTCGTCGGCCAGGCCGTACTGGAACGGCTGACCGACCGCACCGTCGTCTGCCTCACCCACCGCAAGCCGGTCTCCGGCCCCCGGGTGGTGGGCCTCCGCGGCGACCTGACCCGTCCGTACCTCGGTCTCGACCCGGCGGTGTACGAGGACCTCGCCGACCGCGTCGACGCGGTGGTGCACTGCGCCGCCGTCACCGGGTTCAGCGTCGACGCGGGCCCGACCAACGACCTGAACGTGCGCGGCAGCGCGGCCGTCCTGGCGTTCGCCCGACGGGCGGGGGCGACGCTACAGCACGTCAGCACCGCCTTCGTGGCCCGTCACGACCTCGCCCGGGACGGGGGCGGCGGCGCCCGGCCCGAGGTCTACCTGGACAGCAAGCGCCTCGCCGAACGGGCCGTCCTGGACTCCGGCGCGGCCGCGAACGTGATCCGGCCCTCGGTCGTGATCGGCGACGCCGTCACCGGACGGATCTCGCGGTTCCAGGGGCTGCACGCGATCGCCGGCGCCCTGCTGCGGGGCGCGCTCCCGATGCTCCCGCTCCAGCCGGACGCCCGGATCGACTTCGTCCCGCAGGACCTGGTCGCCGATGTGATCGTCGGGCTGGTCCGGGCGGGGACGACCGGCGGGGAGTACTGGGTGACCGGCGGCGAGGCCGCCCCGACGGCCGAGCGGATCGTCGAACTGGGCCTGGACCTGGGCCGGCGGTTCGGCCTGGAGCCGGACGCGCCGCGCTTCGTCTCCCCCGACATGGTGGAGCGGCTGATCCGTCCGGTCTTCATCGCGTCGCTGCCGAAGGCGCAGCAGCGCCGGCTCGACGACATGCTGGCCATGACCGCCCTGTTCCGGAGCGCAGAGCCGTTCCGCAGCAGCTACCACCTGGTGCCCGGGACGCCCCGGCTCACCAGCGGGGACCTGGAGGACGCCTTCACCGCGTCCATGCTCCACTACGCCCGGGTGAAGGGCCTCGTCCACCCCCGCGAGGTGGCCGCGTGAGCGCGCGCACCGGGCGGGCGGACCGGCTCGTCCCCGAGCTGTACCGCCGCCACCTGAGCAAGGGCCGGGCCAGCCTCGCCGAACTGACCGGCGGCGACCAGGAGGTCTCCTCGCACGCCGCGCACGTCCGCGGCGCCGACGGGCGGCGCTTCCTGGACTGCGGCGGGTACGGCGTCTTCCTCCTCGGGCACACCCACCCCGCCGTCGTCGAGGCCGTGGTCGCCCAGGCCCGGACGCACCCCCTGTCGACCCGGCTGCTGCTGGAGCCCACCGCGGCCCTGGCCGCCGCCGCCCTGGCCGCCGTCACACCCGACGGCCTCGACCGGGTCCACTTCGTGAACTCCGGTGCCGAGGCCGTCGAAGCGGCCGTCAAACTGGCCCGGACGCACGGGAAACGGCGGCTCGTCTCGGCCACCGGGGGCTTCCACGGCAAGACCATGGGAGCGCTCTCGCTCACCGCCAGAGAGCTCTACCAGGAGCCGTTCCGCCCCCTGCTGCCGGACGTCTCGCACGTGCCGTACGGGGACGCGGCCGCGCTGGCCGGCGTGGTCGGCGCCGACACCTGCGTGGTCCTCGAACCCGTCCAGGGCGAAGGGGGCGTGATCGTCCCGCCGGAGGGCTACCTCGCCGAGGTCCAGCGGCTCTGCCGGTCCGTCGGCGCGTTCCTGGTGCTGGACGAGATCCAGACCGGGCTCGGCCGGCTGGGCACCTGGTGGGGCGCCGACCGCGAGCGGATCAGCCCCGACGTGCTGCTGGTCGGCAAGGGTCTGAGCGGCGGGGTGGTGCCCGTCGCGGCCATGGTGGCCACCGACGCCGCCTACGAGCCGTTCAGCCGCGACCCGTTCCTGCACACCTCGACCTTCGCGGCCTCGCCGATCGCGATGGCCGCCGCCCGCGCCGCCGTCGAGACCATCGCGGCCGAGGGACTGGTCGGGCGCGCCGCCGCGCTCGGCCGCACCCTGCTCGACGGCCTGACCCGGATCGTCGCCGAACGCTGCCCCGGCCTGGTCGCCGGGATCCGCGGGGCCGGACTGCTCATCGGCATCGAGTTCAAGGACGAGCACACCGCGGGCGCCTTCGTCATGGAACTCCACGACCGCGGCGTCCTGGTCAACCACAGCCTCAACGCCCACCGGGTGATCCGGTTCACCCCGCCCGCCGTCCTCACCCCGAGCGACGTCGACTGGCTGCTCACCGCCTTCGACGACGCGGCCACCACCCTGGAAGGAACGCTGTGACGCGACAGGTCACCCTTGAGGCATTCGTCCCCGACGCCGACGCCGACACGGTCTTCGCCCGGCTGGCCGACTTCGAGCGCTACCCCGAGTTCACCGACGCCGTCCGGCAGGTACGGGTCACCGAGCGCGAGGACGGCGTCATCGACTCGGAGTGGGCGGTCAACTTCCGTAACGGCGTCATGCGGTGGTCCGAGAACGAGGTCATCGACCCCGCCACCCGATCCATCACCTTCGCCCAGACCACCGGGGACTTCGCGTCCTTCGACGGCACCTGGCGGGTCGAGCAGGCCGACGGCCGGGTGGTCATCCGGTTCGACGCCGAGTTCGACCTGGGCATGGCCAGCCTGGCCGCGATCCTCGACCCGATCGCCGAGCGCACCCTGGTCGAGAACCTCCAGCGCATCCTGGCCGGACTGAACGGCCCGGCGACCACCTTCGGCGGCCCGGCGTGACCGGCCCGCGCGGCCTGCCGAGCCCGCGCGACCTGTCGCGGGAGGACGTCCGGCACACGGTGGCCGACCTGCTCGGCGTGGCCGCCGACACGATCCCCGAGGCGGACAACCTGATCCGCCACGGGATGGACTCCATCCGCATGATGCGGCTGGCGGGCGGCTGGCGCCGCGCCGGGGCGGACGTCAGCTTCCAGAAGCTGGCCGAGAACCCCACCGTCGAGGGCTGGCACGCGCTGCTGACGGAGCGTCCGGCCGCCGCGGCCGGGGCCACGGCGGCCCGGCCGGCCCGCCGGGTGGTGGACGCCCGGGCCGCGTTCGACCTCACCCCGGTCCAGCGGGCCTACTGGATCGGACGCGGTGACGAGATGACCCTCGGCGGGGTCGGCTGCCACGCCTACCTGGAGTTCGACGGTGCCGCCGTGCACCCGGACCGTCTGGAGGCGGCCGTGCGCCGGGTCGCCGCCCGGCACGGGATGCTGCGCACCCGGTTCCTCGACGACGGACGGCAGCAGGTCCTCGACCACAGCCCCTGGGCCGGCCTCACCGTGCACGACCTCCGCGCGGCCGAGGGGGCGGAGCTCGACCAGGGCCTGGCGGCGGTCCGGGCCGGGCTGTCCCACCGCCGCCTCGACGTCGCCGCCGGCGAGGTGTTCGACGTACGGCTCTCGCTGCTGCCCGCCGGCCGGACCAGGCTCCACGCCAACATCGACCTGCTGGTCGCGGACGTCGCCAGCATCGAGGTGCTGCTCACCGACCTCGCCCGGGCCTACCGCGCCCCGGACCGGCCGGCCCCCGCCCCCGACTACGGCTTCGCGCAGTACCTGGAGGACCACCGGGCCTGGTGCGGAGACCCCGCCACCCCCGGCAGCCCGGCCGCCGACGCCCGGGCGTACTGGGCCGACCTGATACCCGAACTACCCACCAGCGGACCGAAGTTGCCGCTCGCGAAGCAGCCCGAGGAGCTCACCGGGACCTGCTTCTCCCGGCGCGCCTTCGTGCTCGGCGCCCAGGAGTGGGAGCGCATCACCGACCGGGCCCGGGCACGCGGCCTCACCCCGGCCATGGTGCTCGCCACCGCCTACGCGGAGGTCCTGGGCGCCTGGAGCGCGGAGCGGAACTTCCTGCTCAACGTGCCGCTCTTCGACCGCCAGCCGCTGCACCCGGCGGTCGGCGAGCTGGTGGCCGACTTCACCAACCTCGTCCTGCTGAACGTGGACCTGCGCCGGCAGGTCCCCTTCGCCGAACGGGTCCGGGAGCTCCAGCGGCAGGTCCAGCGGAACGCCTCGCACGCCCAGTACTCCACCCTGAACGTCCTGCGGGACCTCCGCCGGGCCAACGGCGGCCGACGGGTCGGCGCCCCCGTCGTCTTCGCCTGCAACCTGGGCTCCGACTTCGTCGGCCCGGAGTTCCGCGCCGAGCTGGGCGAGCTGACCTGGATGCTCTCCCAGACGCCCCAGGTCTGGCTCGACCACCAGGTGTACCGGACGGACGACTCGGTGCTGCTCGCCTGGGACGCCGTCGACGAGCTCTTTCCCCCGGGCCTGCTGGACGCCATGCTGGGGGCCTACCGGGACCTGCTGAACCGGCTCGGCGCCGCCGACGACCGGTGGGACCGGCCCGCCGGGGCCACCGCCGAGGGCGCTGCCGAGGCCACCGCCGGGGCCACCGCCGAGGTGACGGCGGGGGCCGCCCGGTGACCGCCGCCGTCGCGACCGGGTCCCGCTGGACGAAGCGGTTCCACCCCGCCGAGGACGCCCCGGTCCGGCTGGTCTGCCTCCCGCACGCCGGCGGTGCGGCCGGCTTCTGGTTCCCGCTCTCCGAAGCGCTCGCCCCGGCGGTGGAGACGCTCGCCGTGCAGTACCCGGGCCGTCAGGACCGCAGGGCCGAGCCGGGGCTCGACGACATCGAGGACCTCACCGACGGGATCGTCCGGGCCCTGGTGCCGCTGCTCGACGAGCGCCCCCTGGCGCTGTTCGGCCACAGCATGGGCGCCGTCCTGGCCTACGAGGCGGCCAGGCGGCTGGAGCACGAGGTCGGCGCACCGCCCGTCGCGCTGATCGTCTCCGGCCGCCGGGCCCCCTGCCGGATCCGCGAGGAGACCGTGCACCTGAAGAGCGACCAGGAGCTGGTGGCCGAACTGAGGGAACTGGGCGGCACCGGCCCCGAACTGCTGGACGATCCGGACGTGATGCGGCTGCTGCTGCCCGGCATCCGCCGCGACTACCGGGCGATCGAGACCTACCGGCACCGGCCGGGCCGGGAGCCCAGCTGCCCGGTCACGGTCCTGACCGGCGCCGACGACCCCAGGACGACCGTCACCGAAGCCGGCGACTGGAAGCGCCACACCACCGGCCGCTGCACCCTGGAGGTCTTTCCCGGCGGGCACTTCTTCCTCGGCGAGCACACCGCCGGGATCGCCCGGCTGGTCACCGCCCGGCTGCTCCCGTCCCCCCGGTAGCCCACTACCTCCCCGCCACTGCGTGCCCCCGTGGGCACCGGCTTCCCGCCACTGCGTGCCCGCACGGGCACCGGCTTCCCGCCACTGCGTGCCCGCACGGGCACCGGAAACGAGGCACCGCATGAACCCGTACCAGCACACCACGCTCACCGGCCGGTTCGACCCGCTGGTCGCCGCCACCGCCCTGGCCCGCGCGGAGCTCTTCGACCGCCACGTCGTCTACGAGCGCGACCAGGAGTGGTGTTACGCCGGCGGCGCGCTCGGCGAACTCGTCCTCGACGCCGACGAACTCAGAGTCCGCTGGGGCGGCGAGGAGACGGTCGAACCGCTGGGGACCCGCCCGCTCGCCCAGGTGGCGTCAGCCCTCGGGCGGCTGCCGATCACCGACTGGAACGTCTACGGATGGGCGGCCTTCGAGCTCAGCTTCCTGGCCCGCCGCCGGGCCGAGGCACCGTCCGGCACCCCGCTGCTCCACCTGATCGTGCCCCGGACCGAGGTCCGGCTGAGGGCCGACCGGGCCCTGGTCCGGGCGGCCGAACCGGGCTCCGCCGAGCTGGTCCGCGCGGTCCTGGAGGCCCCGCGGCCCGGGGAGGACGCCGTGCCGACCCCGGTCCCGGTCGACGCGTACGGGGCGGAGATGTACCAGAAGGCCGTCGCCGTCGCGGTGGACGACATCCGGCGCGGCGAGCTGCGGAAGGTGATCCTCTCCCGGCCGGTGCCGATCGCCGGGCCCGTCGACATCCCGGCGACCTACCTGCACGGCCGCCGCCGCAACACCCCCGCCCGCTCCTTCCTGCTCGACCTGGGCGGCTGGCGGGCGATGGGCTTCAGCCCCGAGACGGTGGTCGAGGTCGACGCCGCCGGCACCGTCTCCACCCAGCCCCTGGCCGGGACCAGGGCGTACGGCCTCGGCGCGGAGCAGGACGCCCGGCTGCGGGAGCAACTGCTCACCGACGCCAAGGAGATCTACGAGCACGCCATCTCGGTGAAGCTGGGCCACGAGGAGCTGCTCACGGTCTGCGACCCCGACACGGTGGCGGTCAGCGACTTCATGAGCGTCAAGCCGCGCGGCAGCGTCCAGCACCTCGGCTCACGGGTGGTCGGACGGCTGGCCCCGGAGAAGACCGCCTGGGACGCGCTGGAGGCGCTCTTCCCCGCGATCACCGCGTCCGGTGTGCCCAAGGAGGCCGCCTACGACCGGATCGTCCGGCTGGAGCCCGGCCCGCGCGGGCTGTACTCCGGAGCCGTCCTCACCGCCTCCAGCGACGGTTCGATGGACGCGGCGCTGGTCCTGCGCGCGCTCTACGAGCAGGACGGCCGGGCCTGGCTGCGCGCCGGCGCCGGCATCGTCGCGGACTCCGTCCCGGCCCGGGAACTGGAGGAGACCCGCGAGAAGCTCTCCAGCGTGGCCCCCCACGTGATCGCCGCCGCCCCGGCGGACCGCCCGTAGGCACGACCCGCGACGACCCGACAGACCAGCGACGAGAGGGAGCCGAACAGATGCTTGCGGGATTCGTGCCCTGGCCCGAGGAACTGAGGCGGAAGTACCGGGAGGAGGGCTACTGGCAGGACGTCACCATCGGCGGCCTGCTCACCGGCTGGGCGCAGGCCTACGGGGACAGCGTGGCCGTCACCGCCGGCGAGCGGCGGGTGACGTACCGGGAACTGGACGCCTGGGCGCACCGGCTGACCGGCGGGCTGCACCGCCTCGGCATCGGCCCGGGGGACAAGGTCGTCCTCCAACTGCCCAACGTGGTCGAGTTCCTGCCGATGTTCTTCGCCCTTTGCCGGATCGGCGCGCTGCCGGTGCTGGCGCTGCCCGCCCACCGCGAGCACGAGATCGCCGCGCTGAGCGCGCTGACCGGGGCGAGTGCCTACGTCGTCGCCGACCAGGACCTCGGCTTCGACTACCGGGAGCTGGCGCGCCGGGTCAGGCGGGCGGTGCCGGGCCTCCGGCACGTCGTCGTGGCGGGCGACGCGGCCGAGTTCGTCCCCCTGGCGGACCTGGAGGTACGGGACGACGCGCTCCCGGAGCCGGTGCCGGAGCCGCCGCACGCCGAGGACGTGGCGTTCTTCCTGCTCTCCGGCGGCACCACCGGGCAGCCGAAGCTCATCCCCCGGACGCACACCGACTACGCCTACAACCTCCGCGCCAGCGCCGAACTCTGCGGGCTGGACCGCGACACCGTCTACCTGGCCGCCCTGCCGGTCGCGCACAACTTCGCGCTCGGCTGCCCGGGCGTGCTCGGCACCCTGCACGCCGGCGGCCGGGTGGTGCTCACCACCGACCCGAGCCCGGACCAGGCCTTCGCGCTCATCGCGCGGGAGGGCGTGACCATGACGGCGCTGGTGCCGCCGCTGGCCCTGCTCTGGATGCAGGCCGTGGACTGGCTGGACGACGACCTGTCCACGCTCCGCCTGCTCCAGGCCGGCGGCGCCAAGCTCCCGGCCGAGGCCGCCCGCCGGGTGCGGGGGAGCCTGGGCTGCCGGCTCCAGCAGGTCTTCGGGATGGGCGAGGGACTGCTCAACTACACCCGGCTCGACGACCCGGACGAGCTCGTCGCCACCACCCAGGGCCTACCGCTGTCCCCGGCCGACGAGCTCAGGGTGGTGGACGAGGACGGCCTCGACGTGCCGCCGGGAGCGGTCGGACAGCTGCTGACCCGCGGCCCGTACACCCTGCGCGGCTACTACCGGGCCGGGGACCACAACGCCACCGCCTTCACCCCGGACGGCTTCTACCGCACCGGCGACCTGGTACGGCTGCTCCCGACCGGCCACGTCGTCGCCCTGGGCCGCACCAAGGAGGTCATCAACAAGGGCGGCGAGAAGGTGGCGGCCGAGGAGCTGGAGAACGAACTGCTGGCCCACCCGGCCGTGCGCCAGGCCGCCGTCGTCCCGATGCCGGACCCGGACTTCGGCGAGCGGATCTGCGTGTTCGCCGTCACCCGGGACAGCGGGCTGAGCCACGCCGAGGCGGTCGACTTCCTCGTCTCCCGGGGCCTCGCCACCTACAAGCTGCCCGACCGCCTGGAGTGCGTCGACGCGCTGCCGCTCACCACGGTGGGGAAGGTCGACAAACGGGCGCTGACCGAGCGGATCGCGGCCCTGGTGGGCGGCCCGGCGCGGCCGTCGGAAGGGGACGCCCCGTGTCCGACGCCGTAGCGGCAGGCACGGGACGACGGATCGGCACGGTGGGCGCGCTCCGGCGCTACCCGGTCAAGTCGATGCTCGGGGAGGACCTGTCCGCAGCCGACGTCACCGAACGCGGCGTCGACGGGGACCGGCGGTTCGCCCTGCTCGACCCGCGGACCGGCAAGGTCGCCAGCGCGAAGAACCCCCGCCTGTGGCGGCGGCTGCTCACGCTCTCGGCGGCGACGACGGAGGACGGCGTCCGCATCACCGGCCCGGACGGCGCGGAACTCGACCCGGACGCGCTGGTGGAGTTCGTCGGACGCCCCGTCACCCTGACCGCCGAGCCGCCGCCGGGCGCCTCGCTCGACCGCGCCGACCCCGAGGAGGTCCTGCACGCGGGACCGGCCGCCGATGTCGCGGTCCACGCCGTCGGGCTGCCCGCCGGCACGTTCTTCGACCACTCCCCGCTCCACCTGCTCACCACCGCCACCCTCGACCGGATCGGCGAACTGAGCCCGCGCGGGACCGTCGAGGTCCAGCGCTACCGGCCGAACGTGGTGATCCGCACCGAGGGCGGCAGCGGCTTCGTCGAGAACGGCTGGATCGGCCGGGACCTGACGGTCGGCCCGCGGCTGCGCCTGCGGATCACCGTCCCCACCCCGCGCTGCGCCGTGCCGACCCTCGCCCACGGCGTACTGCCCCGGGACCCGGAGGCCCTGCGGGTCCCCGCGCGGCACAACCGGGTCGAGCCGCTGGCGGGCATGGGCCCGCACCCCTGCGCGGGCGTGCACGCCCGGGTGCTCGTCCCCGGCCGGATCGCGCGCGGGGACGCCGTGCTGCTGCACTGAGCGCGGCCGGGCGGACCGGCCCCGGGGTCAGGCCGGTCCGCAGGTCATACCGGTCCGCAGGTCACACCGGCCCGCAGGTCACGAAGTAGGGGAGCAGGGCGGCGCCGACGCCGAGCAGCAGGATGGCGCACCGGGCCGCCGGGTGGAGCGGCGCGGCGGGCCGCAGCAGCCGCCGGACGCGGGCCAGCACGGCCGCGCCGCCGGCCGCGAACGCCGACTGCGGCGCGCCGCCCGTCGCGACCTCGCACATCGCGCCCGCCAGCGTCCGGGCGGAGGTGCTGCGCACGGCGTGGTCGTCGCAGACCATCTCCAGCAGGACGGCGGTGCGTTCGCGCGAGGCCCGGGCCAGCGGCACGATCCGGTACGCACGGCCGAACGCCTCGGTGGCCGCCGCGACCAGGTGGTGGCGGCCGGCCAGGTGCGCGCGCTCGTGGGCCAGCAGCGCCCGCAGCTGGTCGGCGGTCAGGGACCGTACGGCCGCACTGGTCAGGACGACGCGGGCGGACCGGCCGGGCAGGCAGTAGGCGGCCGGGACGGCGTGGTCGAGGACCACGGCGCCCAGCTCGGGTGCGGGCCGGCCGACCAGGTCCAGCAGGTCGGCGTGGCGCCGCCGGCGCCGGTGGGCCGAGACGCCGAGCACGGCGAACCAGGCGGCCGGCCAGAGCAGGGTCAGGCCGATCGGGGCCAGCAGCGCCAGGCCCTCCGCGCCGCCGGCGGGGGCGCCGTCGGCGACCGGGCCCGGGTCGTTCACCCAGCGCTCGGCCGCGCCGAGGACGCCGTGCAGGTGCCGGCCGGTGGGGGTGAGGTGGTACCAGGTCAGCGCGACGGAGACGACGAACGACACCATCAGCGCCTGCCAGAGCAGCAGCGCCGTCCTGGGGGAGCGCAGCGGCCACTGCGCCCGGGCGAGCAGGAACGGCACGAGGCAGCCGATCAGCACCGAGTACCCGGCCAGCACGAGGGGCCCGATCACTCCTGGTCGTCGCCGGTGAGCGAGCGCAGCGCGCGCCGGAGGGCGTCCTGCTCGTCCGGGGTGATCTGGCCGACGAAGTGGGCCAGGGCGCCGGAGCGGTCGGTGGTGGCGGCGAGGGCGTCCTGCATCAGGGCCGCGGTGTACGACTCCCGGGTGCGGGTCGGCTCGTAGAGCCAGGCCCGGCCGTCCTTCTCCCGGCGCACCATGCCCTTGCCGTGCAGGACGTCGGCCACGGTCATCACGGTGGTGTACGCGAGCGGGCGGGCCCGGTTCAGGTCGTCGACGAGTTCGCGGACGGTCGCCGGGCGGCCCCAGCTCCAAAGGCGATCCATGATCTCCGCCTCCAGTTCCCCCAGCCGTCGCACGCTCACTGCCTTCCTCTCCTCGGCCCGCACTCTCCGGCGCTCATCGTAGACGGTGTGGTTCGCCCCTTGAAGGGGGCGCGATTCCCGCCCTGACGCACCGTTGCCGTCTGTCGCCGCCGCCGGCTACTCGGCCGCGGCGCCGGCCGCGCCGCGCAGGCGGCGCCAGGTGCGGCCGACGGAGGCGAGGCCGGGGCGGCCGTCGGCGGGGGTGGCGGACTGCCAGGTGCGGGCGGCCTCGGCGAGGGTCTCCGCGGACTCGGCCGGGGTCGTCGGGCCGTGAGGGGTGCCGGTTCGGGCGGCGCGGGCGGCGTGCAGGAGGTCCTCCGGCCCGAGCGCGTCGAGCCTCGCCCGGGCGTGGGCGAGCAGGGCGGCGCAGGCGTCGGTGATCGCGGTCTCGCCGAGCGGGCGGGCCGGCAGGCCGAGGCCTTCGGCCAACCGCCCTTCCAGGGCGGTGCGCAGGTCCTGGACGGAGAGGTCGCGGACGGTCAGCGACAGGTGGGCGGACAGGCCCCCGGCGCCGACCGCCCGGTGGGCGAAGCCGCGCGGGACGTAGAGCACGCCGCCGGGTTCGAGGACGCCGTGCAGGCGCAGCGGGGAGCGCTCGTCCTCGGGGAGTTCGCCGAGCCGCCAGTCCGCCGTCGTCGGCGCGTCGTGGACGTACCAGGTCTTGCGTCCGGCGGCCTGGAGGACGAACACGTCGGCGTCGTCGCGGTGCACGGCGAGGCCCTGGGCGCCGGCCGGGGTGACGAAGAAGAAGGCCTCCACCCGCCGGTCGAGTTCCTCGGACAGCCGCGCCACCAGCTCGCCGGTCGGCCGGTGCCACTGGTCGACGCAGCGCAGCAGCAGCGTCGCCCCGCGGCGCAGCTGGGCGAGCACCTTCGCGCGGTCGGCGAAGCCGTGGTGCGCCGTGCCGTTGACGGTGCGCGAGGTGGTGAAGGCCTCGGGCGGGATGGTCACCTTGTCGGAGCGGACCATCTCCAGGTAGGGCGTGCGCAGCAGCCCGCCGTCGAAGGCGGCGTCGAGTTCGTCGAGGTCGAACGGCGAGGCGGGCGAGGCGGGTGCGGCGGACGCGGCGGACGCGGTGGGCGCCTCCGGGGCCTTCCGGGGGAAGAGCGCGGGCTCGCGCTGCCACTGGCGGCCGGTGAAGCCGTCGACGTCGCCGACCCAGTCGGCCAGTGTGGGCGATTCCATGGTGTGTCCCGTGGTGTGTCAGGGGTCTTCCGGGGCGGCGGGGGTGTGACGGAGGCGGCGCCGGGGCGTCAGGCCCGGACCCGAGCCTCGAACCGTACGGCGAGCAGGGAGCGCAGCGGCACCTGCGCGTCCTGCCGCGGGCTGTGGACGACCAGCCGGTTGTCCAGCGCCGCGGTCAGCAGCTGCTCGGCCAGCGGCACGATCAGGTGCTTGGCCCAGCAGCGGGCGCCGTCGAAGCCGAAGGGCATGAACCCGGGCGTCTTCTCCGGGTCCGCGACGCCGTCCCAGCGCTCGGGGCGGAAGTCCAGCGGGTCGGACCAGTAGTCGGGGTGGCGGTGCATCAGCAGCGGGAAGAGCGCGACGTCGTCCTCGGGCCGGATCTCGGGGTGGAGTTCGGTGTACGCCGCGCCGCCGTTGCGGTACAGCATCCAGGCGGGCGGGAGCAGGCGCAGCGTCTCCCAGAGGATGTCGGTGAGCTCGGCGCGGCACTCCGGCCGGTCCCGTTCCGGTCCCATGAGCCACAGGGCGTTGCCGGTCAGGGCGGCCACGCCGTCGCAGAGGGTGGCCGTCGCCCGCCGGTACATCGCGATGGCCTGCTTGCGCTCCAGCGGCTCGTCGGCGCCGCGGATCAGCCCGGCCAGGGCGGTGCCCCCGTCCTGGCCGGCGGGGCCGGGCCAGGCGGTGACGGCGCGGTCGACGAGCCGGGAGAGGGTGTCGGAGCGGGTGACGCCGCGCTTCGACAGCAGGGAGACCGGCAGCGGGTCGTCGGAGAACAGCCAGCGGCGCAGGTAGGAGGTGCCCGCGTAGGGCCAGGAGCCGGCCATGCCGCGTGCCGGGGGCGGTGGCTTCCGGATGCCCGCCATGGCGTCCCGCCCCAGGGCGCGGATGGTGCGCGTCGCGCTGTCGTGGGGGATGTCGGAGCCGGCGGCGGGCTTGTAGACGGAGCGCTCGGTGGAGAGGACGGGGCGGGCCGCGACGATTTCGGCCATCAGTCGGGAGTCCGAGACGCCGACCTTCGCCGGGTCGATCCGGAACACCTTCTCGTCCCTGGCCAGCAGCTCCTGAATCCTCGGGGCGAACACGAGGGAATGGCTGTGCGCGGTTGCCGTCGCCATTTCTTCCACGGGAATCCGGCCTCCAATGCGAAATGGCAGGTCAGTGTGTTCGACACGGCGCGCGGAGGAATCCCGGACGCGCTGTGGCGCGCGGAGGAACCCCGGACGCGCCGTGGCGCCGGCGGGGGGCGCGGCCGACCCGGGCCCCCCACCGACGGCTGGGCACGTTAGATAACGTGCAGCACCCACGCGTGGTTCGCGAGGTCGTCGTTCTTCTTGAACTTCTTGACGAGCGCCTTGACCATCTTCATGACTAACTCTCCATTCCGGGGATTGGCGGGTCCGGCGAGAATGCCGCACCCGAGCCGTCAGAAATGTTCGGCATTCCGTTGCCGGAGGCCGAACCGGTTGATCTGTTCATGGACACTAACTGAAACTTCGCCGTCCGGACACCCCCTCGGCAGAGGAATATGCGATCTCTTACGGGGTGTTGACGGCCTATTCGATGGCCGAATCGTTATAACCCCTGGATATCCCCGGCGGGGGGGTTCGGAACGGGAAAGCGAAAGGGCCCCGCGAAGTCGCGGGGCCCTGCTGCCTGCGGCAGTCGGTCGGTCGTGGGGCGTCGGTGTCAGTTGTAGGC
>NZ_JBHVET010000028.1:0-27261 GCF_042802135.1 Kitasatospora sp. NPDC057512 | reverse complement strand
CGGTGAACCTCCCCCTGGGCGTCCTTCCCGCCGCGACCGCGGACGTCCTTCGGCAGGCCTCAGAAGGACCGCTCGATCGCGGTCCACAGCTGGAGCCGGGCGCGCAGCGCGGTGCGGACCGTCTCCGCGCAGGAGTCCCACTTGTCCTGGTCGTCGCCGCACAGGTCGATCAGCATCTGCATCGCCATCGGGGTGTGCTGCTCGCCGTCGACCTCGATGTGACGGGCCAGGTAGTCCTTGAAGACGGTGAGCGCGCCCTCGGGGTCGTCGATCCGGATGACCTGGGTGAACATGTCCGGGATCAGGTCCTCGCGGCCGAAGGCGAAGGCGGCGGCCCGGCAGTGCACCGGCGCGTTCTCCACGATCGACCAGGTGGTGGAGGTGAAGTCCAGGGCGGGCTGCGGCACTCCGGCGTTCTTCAGGGCGTCCGGTACGGCGGTGCCGGAGCCCAGCAGGGCCAGGAACTCCTCGATCGGGCGCGGGTCGGCACCGGCCTGCCGCATGCCCTCGACGTACAGCTCGAAGTGGCTGGTGTAGCCCTCGCCGAGCTCGTCGCTCTCCTCGACCAGCACGATCTCGTTGATCAGCCGGCGGCTGGCGGTCGGGCCGTTCGGGACCCACGGCACGTCCACGCAGGTGAGGTCGCGCTGGAGGCTCTTGAGCAGCGACATGAAGTCCCAGACGGCGAAGACGTGGCTGCCGAGGAAGGTGCGGACCCGCTCGATGCCGGTGAGCGAGCGGTACACCGAGTGCTCGACCACCTCGCGGCGCAGCGGGTCGATGGCCTGCTGGAGGCTGGTCAGGCCGGGGTGCGAGCGGTCCCAGTGGTAGCGGTTCGTGGACAACGGGGCTCCTTGGTCGGGCTGTCGGGCTGTCGGGCATTCGGGGTGCGCGGGGTGTTCGGGGCGCGGTCAGCGGTGCTTCAGCACGAGGTCCAGCGCGTGCCGCAGCTGCTCGCGGCCGGGCTGGACGGCGCGGTCGAGGGCGGGGGCGAAGGGCAGGACGGCGCCGTCCGGGCGGGTGATCCGGCGGGGCGGGGCGACCAGGCGCATCTCCTCGGCGGCGGTGGCCAGCACCTCGGCGCCGAAGCCGCAGCTGCGGTTGGAGTCGTCCAGGACGACCAGGCGGCCGGTGCGCTCCAGCGAGTCGGCGAGCGCCTGCCAGTCGAAGGGGTACACGGTGCGCGGGTCGAGGACCTCCACCGAGACCTCCGGCGCCAGTTCCTCGGCCACCGCGAGGGCGTCGTGCACCAGGTGCCCGAGGGCGACCACGGTGACGTCGCCGCCCGGCCGGTGGATCCGGGCCCGGCCGAGCGGTACGGGGGCGAGGTCCCAGGTGACGGTCTCGCGCACCGGCATCGCGGCGGCGGGCGCGAACACCACGACCGGGTCCGGGTCGCGGATCGCCGAGCGCAGCAGCCCGTAGGCGTCGGTCGGGGTGGCGGGCACCACGGTCTTCACCCCGGCGTGCGCGAACAGGCTGTACGGGTGGTCGGAGTGCTGCCCGGCCCAGCCGTCCCGGGAGCCCGAGCCGGGCACCAGGCAGGTCAGCGGGACGGCGGCCTGGCCGCCGGTCATCAGCGAGAACTTGTGGGCCTGGTTGACGAGTTGCTCGAAGACCAGGAACAGCAGCGACGGGATCTGGAACTCCAGCACCGGACGCCGGCCGGCCAGCGCGGCGCCGACCGCCATCGAGGTGAAGGCCTGCTCGGACAGCGGGGTGTCGACGATCCGCCCCGGCCCGAAGCGGTCCAGCAGACCGAGGGTCGGCCCGGCCAGGCCGGCGCCGATGTCCTCGCCGAAGACGCAGACCGTCGGATCGGCGGCGAGTTCGTCGGCCAGTGCCCGGTTGAGCGCCTTGGTGTACGAGAGCCTGGTCACGGTGTCACCCCCGCCCGGGGCCGCAGTCCGTCGGCGTACAGGTGGTCCAGCGCGCCCGCCGGGTCCGGGTGTTCCGAGGCGAGCGCGAACTCCTCGGCGGCGGCGAGCTGTTCGGACACCGAGCGGTCCAGCTCGGCGACCGTCGCGGGGTCGAGCAGGGCGGCGGCCCGGGGGAGCGGGTCGCGCTCGCGCCAGGCGTCGACCTCCTCGGGGGAGCGGTAGCGCAGCTTCATCCGGCGCTCCATGGTGTGGTGGCCCTCGTAGCGGTAGGTGCGGCAGGCCAGGAAACCCGGGCCGCGGCCGCCGCGGGCCCGCGCGACGGCGCGCAGCGCGGCGGTGCGGACGGCCTCGGTGTCCATGCCGTCCACCTCCTCGGCGGGGATGCCGAAGGCGGCGGCCCGGCCGGTGGCGCTGCCCGCGACGGCGGTGGCGGCGGGCAGGGTGGTGGCGTAGCCGTTGTCCTCGCAGACGAACAGCATCGGCAGGCGCCACATCGCGGCGAGGTTGAGCGACTCCAGCAGGACGCCCTGGTTGAGCGCGCCGTCGCCGAAGAAGGCCACCGCGACCGGGGTCCGGCCGGCCTCCGAACCGGCGGGCTCCGAACCGTCGGCCGTCGTCCGTTCAGGGGTGGCGGCCGCCCAGGCCGCGCCGACCGCGATCGGGGCACCGGCGCCGACCATGCCGTTGGCGCCGAGGATGCCCAGCGAGAGGTCGGCGGCGTGCATGGAGCCGCCCCGGCCGCCGTTCGACCCGCCGACCCGCCCCAGGAGCTCGGCGAGCAGCCGGTGCGGTGCGGTGCCCCGGGCGAGCACGTGGCCGTGGCCGCGGTGGGTGCTGGCGAGCCGGTCGGCCGGGCCGAGCGCCGAGCAGACGCCGACCGCGACGGCCTCCTGCCCGATGTACGGGTGGATGCCGCCGGGGATCGCGCCGGACTTCACCAGGCCGAGCGCCAGCTCCTCGAAGCCGCGGATCAGCCGCAGCATCCGGTAGCGCTCGGCGGGGGTGTCCAGCGGGGCGGGGCGGCCCGGCAGTGCGGGGGCCTCTCCGGCCGTGTGCGCGGGAGGGGTCACGGCCGTCCCCGCCAGATCACCGGGCAGAACCGCGGGTCGGCGTAGTCCGGTCGGCCGTCGTCCGTACGGCTCACCAGCACGTCGTGGTTGTACACGACCGGCTCGCCGTCCGGCCGGTCGTGCCGGCGGTACTCGTTGGCGCCGTCCTGGAGGTGCAGCGAGACCGCCCGGCGGGGGAAGGAGGCGAGGTTGGGGCCGCTGCCGTGGTAGGTGCGGCAGTGGTGGAAGGACATGTGGCCGCGCGGGATCAGCATCGGGACCTTGCGTACCCGCTGCCCGTTGTGGGCGGCGTTGGCGGCCAGGATGGCCTCCAGCTCGGAGCCGTCGCGGTCGGCGAAGTGCCGGGTGGAGTCCTCGCCGGAGGGCAGCTCCCGCCAGCGGTGGCTGCCGTCGACCATGGTGATGGTGCCGTTCTCCTCGCGGCAGTCGTGGAACGGGATGAAGGCGGTGAGCATCTCCTCGGAGGTGCAGGTCTGCCAGTAGTGCTTGTCGAAGTGCCACGGCACCCGGTTGCTGGGCTCCTCGGGCACCGGGGGCTTGTAGATGAGCGTCGACTGGAAGACCCGGATCTCCTCGGTGCCGGCGAGCAGCGCGGCCACCGCGCCGATCAGCGGCTTGCGCAGGATCGCGCCGATGGCGTCGCTCTCGTGGTGCACGTAGTCGTTGTGCCGCTGGACCGGCCCGTCCTCGGGCCGCCAGGAGGCCAGCCGGGGCGGCCGGACGGGCAGCTCGCGGTCCCGGTGGCCGGCGTAGTACGCCTCGGTGGCGGCCTGGAGGGTGTCCAGCTCCTCGTCGCTGAAGAGCCTGCGGGAGAGGTACCAGCCGTGCTCGCGGTAGTGCGCCACCTCGTCGGGGGTGGGCAGCAGGGCGCGCTCGGCCTCGGTGAGCCGGAACCCGGGGGCGGCGGCCTTCGGGCGGGCCCCCTTCGGCCGTGCGGGGGCGGGCCGGTCCTCGGCGGCGGGGCCCTGCCGTTCGACCGCCTCGTAGAGGGCCTTGATGTTCGCGGTGCCGAAGGTACCCGCTCCCTGCCGCTCGATCAGTTCGAGGAAATAGGTGCGCCGGGGGTGGGTCGAGCGGGCGAAGATCTGGAACAGCTGGCCGCCGTGGTCCTGGTCGACCAGCACGTGCAGGTCGCGCAGGGTCGCCACCGGGATGGCCGTCTCGCCGAAGCGGTCCGCCAGGGCGTCGAAGTAGGCGTCCGGGGTGGTCAGGAACTCCACGCCGCGCTCCCGGGCGGTCCGGACGGCGCCGGCGATGTCGCGGGTGCTGAAGGCGAGGTGTTGGACGCCGGCCCCGCCGTGGGCGGCGAGGAACTCGTCGATCTGGCCGGGGCGGCGGGTGGTGTCGGGCTCGATCAGGGTGAAGGTGACGCCGCCGGAGGCGCTCTGCACCACCTTGGAGTCCATCGCCTGCTCGCCGACCTCGATGTACTCCTCGAAGATCGTGCGGAAGTCCAGCGCGCTCTCGCAGAACCGTACGGCCTCCGCGAGCGTGCCGCCCGGCAGGCAGATCGCGACGTGGTCGAGGCCGTCCAGCAGGCGGGGCTCCGGGGCGGGCTCGGTGTCCGGCAGCGGGACCAGGCGCAGCGCGGTGTCGCCGAAGCCCTCGATCAGGGCGCCGGCCCGGTCGAGCACCCGGGCGCCGTGCCGCTCGGCCCGCTCCAGCGCTGCCGCCGGGTCGGCGCAGCCGAGGGCGAGGACGGCGACGCCGTCCCCGTGCCGGGTGACGTACTCGGCCACCGGGTGCTCGGGGTCGGCGGCGGAGGTCAGCCGCAGCCGGATGGTGCCCTGGCGCAGCCCGATGGTGCGGGAGCCGTCCGGGGCGGTGGCCGGGGCGTCGGCGGTGAAGCCGAGGTCGGCGCCGAGTCCGGCCGCGGTCTTGTCGGCGTCCGCGCAGTGGAACTCGACGTGGGTGATGGTCTGGATGGACAACGGGATCTCCCCCCGGGAGGGATGGTGGATCGAGGATCGGGGCGCGCCGGCGCCGCGCGGCGGGCGACCGCGGTCGGGGCGGCGGCCGTAGGGCGACGGTCGGGCGGCGGTACCGCTAGCGGGCGGTCCGGGTGGAGGCCGGGCCGAGGATCAGGCTGAGGTTGTGGCCGCCGAAGGCGAAGGCGTTGCTCAGCGCGGCGCGCACCGGGACGGTCCGGGCGGCGCCCCGGACGTGGTCCAGGTCGCAGGCCGGGTCGGGGTCGGTCAGGTTGAGGGTGGGCGGCAGCGTTCCCCGCGCCACCGCCAGGGCGGTCACCGCCGCCTCCAACGCGCCCGCGGCGCCCAGCAGATGGCCGGTGGCGCCCTTGGTGGAGCTGACCGCGGGCGGCGCGGAGCCGAAGACGGTGCGCAGGGCGGCGGTCTCGGCCACGTCGCCGAGTCTGGTGCCGGTGCCGTGGGCGTTCACGTAGTCGATGTCGCCCGGGGCCAGGCCCGCGTTGGCGAGTGCGGCGCGCATCGCGTCGGCTGCGCCGGTGCCGTCCGGGCGGGGCATGGTCGGGTGGTGGGCGTCGGTGGAGGCGCCCCAGCCGAGGACGTCCGCGTAGCCGGCGGCGCCGCGCGCCTCGGCGTGCTCGGCCCGTTCCAGGACCAGGACGGCGCTGCCCTCGCCGAGCACGAAGCCGTTGCGGCGGGCGTCGAAGGGCCGGCTGGCCTGCTCCGGTTCCTCCCAACCCTGCGCCAGGGCGCGGGCGTTGGTGAAGGCGGCGGCGATGGTCGGGTGCAGCGAGGACTCGGTGCCCCCGCACACCACCACGTCGGCGTCGCCGGCCCGGATCAGCCGCAGCCCCTCGGCGATCGCCTGGGCGCCGGCCGCGCAGGCCGTCACCACGGCGGAGCTGTAGCCCCGGATGCCGTGCTTGATGGCGATCCGGGCGGCGGCCATGTTGGAGAGCATGCCGGGCAGCAGGTACGGGCTGACGCCGGGCCGGCCGCGCTCCAGCCGGCGGTGCGACTGCTGCTCGAAGGTCTCCAGTCCGCCGCCACCGGTGGCCAGGACCACGGCGGTGCGGTGCGGGTCGGCGTCCCGGCCGACGGCCAGTCCGGCGTCGGCGAGCGCGTCGTCGGCGGCGGCCAGGGCGAGCAGCACGAAGCGGTCCACGCAGCGGGTCTCGGTGGGCGGCAGCACCTCCCGGCCGTCCACGGCGGGGGCGAGCCCGGCGGCGGGCAGCCAGCCGTGCGCGGCATGGCCCTCGGGGACGGCGCGCAGGCCGGAGCGGCCGGCGGTCAGCGCCTCGAACATCTCGGCGGGTTCGCGGCCGAGCGGGGAGACCAGGCCGATGCCGGTGACGACGGCGCCGGGGCGCGGGGTCGTGCGCGCGTCCTGCCCGTTCAGGGGCACACTCCGCCCGCTCACGCGCCCACCGCCGCGAGGTGGGTCTCGCGCAGCAGGACCTTGCGGACCTTGCCGGTCGGGCCGAGCGGGATGTCCTCGGGGGAGACCACCAGCACCTTGCGGACGGTCGCGGCGGCGGCCTCGTCCAGGGCGGCGACCACCGCCCCGGTGCGGTCCGCGGCCGGGTCGGCGTCCGCGGCGAGGAGCAGCAGCACATCGGTGACCACGCGCTCGCCGTCCCGTACCGCGACCACCGTGCAGTCCAGCACGTCCGGGCAGGCGGCCAGCACCCGCTCCTCCGACATCGCGGTGAACAGCCGCTTGCCGCTGCCGAGTTCGACCGAGTCGACGGCCCGGTCCACGTGGTAGTAGTAGCCCTCCTCGTCCCGGTACATCAGGTCCCCGGTGAGGAAGCGGCCGCGCAGCCGGGTGCGGAAGGTGGTGGCCGAGTCGTTCCAGTAGCCGAGCGCCAGGGTCGGTGATGCGGTGGCGAGTTCACCGACCTCGCCGGGCCCGAGCGGCTCGCCGTCCGGGCCGACCACCTCGCAGTCCACGAAGGCGTGCGGGCGGCCGACGCAGCGGCCGTAGCGCTCGGTGCCGGGGCCGTGGGTGATGAAGAAGTGCGAGTGCCCCATCTCGGTGGAGCCGAGGCCGTCCACGAACAGCGAGCCGGGCAGCCGGGCGCGGCCGGCCCGGGTGACGGTCTCCCGGCTGCCGGTGGCGATCAGGCGGCGGATGTGCACCTCGTGGGCGCAGTCGCCGGTGTTCCACCAGAGCGCGACGGAGGTCAGGTCGCGGGCGGCGAGGTCGTGCCGGGCGAGGTCGGCCCAGGTGGCGGCGAAGCCGATCACCCCGGTGGGCCGCCACCGCTCGACGGCCTCCAGCACGCCGTCGCCGGACTGCCGGGAGAGCACGGCGAGTTCGGTGTGCGAGCTGAGCGCGAGGTTCAGCGCGATCAGGGTGGCGGCGTGCGGGGCGGGCAGCGCGCTGAGCATCCGGTCCTGGCCCTGCGGGCGGGGCAGCCGCAGCCGGTGGCGGATCGCGGCGTACAGGCTCGCGTGGGAGTGGACGACGGCCTTGGGCATGCCGGTGGTGCCGGAGGAGTGGGTGATCGCCACCGGGTCGCCGGACCAGTGCCGGTACGGCTCCGGGGCGGCGTCCGGGTCGCCGGCGCCGAGGGCGGCGATCTCGGGCAGCAGCGGCGCGCCCGGGTCGTGGCCGGCCAGGGCGGCCAGGTGGGCGGGGTCCGCGAGGACGCCGGCCGCGCCGAGGCGGGCGATGTAGCGGGCGGCGCGCTCGCCGTCCAGGTTGGGGTTGAGCAGTGCGGGGACGGCGCCGAGCCGGGCCAGGGCGAGGAAGGCGAGCACGTGGTCGGCGGCGTCGCTCGCGTACACCACCACCGGGTCGCGCCGGGTGATGCCCAGGCCGTGCAGTGCGGCGGCGCGGGCCCGGACGGCGCGGTCCAGCTCGCGCAGGGTGAACGGCTGCCAGGCGGGGTGGTCGTCCACCGGGGTGTCGAAGCTGAGCAGCGGAACGTCCAGGTCGAGCCCGAGGGCGATCCGGGCGGTCAGGACGTTGCCGGCGCCCACGTCGGGGTCGTCCGCGAGCTGGGTGCGGAGGCTGCGGATGGTCACGGGGGTGGATCCCTCCCTCGGGGCCGGTGGACGGCCCGGGCGGCTGATCGGATGGCAGGGTCGGTCGGCCGCGCGGGGGCGGCGGGTGCGGTCGGCTGCTCGGGCGGCGTGCGGCGAGTGGCGTGCGGCGAGTGGCGGGCTGCGTGCGGTCGGTCGCCCGGGTGCCGGGTGCCTGGTGGCGGGAGCGAGGCGGGAACGGGCGGGGCGCTGGTGTGCCGGGTGCGGCTGCGTCAGGCGCCGGGCCTCGATGGTTCCTACGGCCGGGGGCGGTCGGAGGGTTCAGCGCGGGCCGTGGTTCGGTCCGGTCGGAGGGTTCAGCCGGGTCGGTTCCCCGCCGCCGGACCGGCGAGCAGGACGGCCGCGGCCCGGTCCCCGTCGGGCGTCTGCTCGACGGCGACGGCCAGCACCCGGTCGGCGTCGCCGTCCTGGAGCAGCAGTGCGGCGAGTTCGAACGCCTCGGCCGGGACCAGGCCGGGTTCGGCCTCGGCCGGGCAGATCGCCACGATCGGGCCGGTCAGGCCCCAGCGCGCGGAGATGTGCCCGAGGACGGCGTTGGGGTTGGACTGGAAGAACAGCAGCGGGCCGGTCCGCTGTCCGGGTTCGGCGCTGCGCTCGATGGCCCGCGCGGTGTCGAGGTCGCCGCTCGCGCTGGCGAGCAGCAGGGCGGTCCGTCCGGGGGCGGGCGGTTCGCCGTGGTGGGCGCGCAGGCAGCGCTCCGCGGTGTCGGCGACCAGCGGGTTGAAGGCGGAGGCGGCGAAGCCGGGCAGCGGTGGCGGCGGCCCGTCCAGGCCGGGTGCGGGGCGGCGGGCCTCGGCGAGGATCCGCAGTCCGCGGGTGCGGTCGGCAGGGGTGCTCATGGCGGTGGTCATGGCGGTGGTGGTCATCCCGGGGCCAGCAGGAGGGCGGTGTTGGCGCCGCCGAAGGCGGAGTTGAGGCTGAGGGCGTACGGGGGCCTGGCGGCGCGCGGGCCGTCCAGGACGAGGTCCAGTGCGAGGTCCGGGTCCGGGCCGAGCCAGCCGGCGTTGACCGGGAGCAGGCCGGTGCCCAACGCGCCGATGGTGACGGCGAGTTCGAGCAGCGCGGAGGCCTCCAGGGCGTGCCCGTGCACGGACTTGCTGGAGCTGACCGGCAGGCGGTCGGTGTGCGGGCCGAACACCCGCCGCAGGGCGCGGGCCTCGGCCCGGTCGGCGAGGGTGGAGCCGGTGCCGTTGGCGTTGACGTAGCCGACCTCGGCCGGATCGACGCCCGCGCGGGTGAGCGCGGCCCCGATCGCCCGGGCCGTCCCGTCGCCCTCCGGTTCCGGGCGGCAGACGTGGTGGGCGTCCCCGGCCCGGCCCCAGCCGGCCAGCCGGGCGAGGGCGGGCGCGCCGCGCCGTTCGGCGGCCGGGGCGGACTCGACCAGGACGGCGGCGGCCGCGTCGGCGAGCACGGTGCCGGTGCGGCCGGCACTGAACGGGCGGGCCTCGCCGTCCCGGGCCAGCGCTCGTCCGGCGTCGAAGACCGCGAAGACGCCCGGCCCGACCAGGTGCCCGGCCGCGACCAGGACCCGCTCGTGCCGCCCGGAGGCGACCAGGGCGGCCGCGTCGGCGACGGCGGTCGAGGCGGCCACGCAGGCGCCGTTGTACACCCGGGTGACACCCGGCGCTCCCCAGCCGGAACGGACCCCGGCGGCCACCGCGTCGGCGGTCGCCCGGGTGCGCTCGTCGCTGTGCAGGGCGAGCAGGACGGGCAGGCCGGCGCCCTCGGCGGCGGTCAGCCCGGCCTGCCCGCAGGCCTGGCCGATCGCGTCGAGCACGGCCCTGGCCAGGGGGAAGGTGCAGGCCAGGGGCACGGTGTCGGGGAACAGCGCGGCCCGGGTGGTGCGGCGGGCGCTCACGTCGAAGCGGGTGACCGGGCCGGACAGGACCTGGCCGTGGGTGGCGGCCTCGGTCAGCGCGGCGAGCCCGCGCCCGGCGGCGCTGAGCACCCCGACGCCGGTGACCACCGCCCGCCCGCCGGTCCGGCCCGGCGGGCCGGAGCCCGCGCCCACGGGGATCACGGCCGTGCGCCCGCGCGGTCGGCGAGGACGGCCTCGCGCAGCAGCCCGGTGGCGTCGTCGACGGTGCGCACCGCGCCGAAGCGGTCGTCGTCCAGGTCCAGCTGGATCCCGTATCGCTGCTCGAACTCGGCGACGAGCCAGGTGAGTTCGAGCGATCCGAGGTCCTCGGGCACGGTGTCGACGGCGCGCTGCCCGAACGCCGCCAGCATGGTCAGGACCTCGGCCCGGTCCGGCAGGGCGTCGGGGAGCGGGGAGCCGGTCACGCGGCGCTTCCGGCGGTGGCGGCGAGGGCGTCGACCCGGCGGGCGACGTCGCCGGTGAACTCGTCCAGCGTCATCAGCGCGGTGGTCTCCATCTCGTCGAGGTCGAACTTGATCCCGAACTCGTCCTCGACCTGCACCGACAGGTCGGCCAGGGCGAGCGATTCGAGGTCCAGCCCGGCCGGGCCGAGGTCGGTGTCCCCGGTGGCCTCGGAGACGTCGTACTGCATCTCGGCGAGTGCCGCCAGGACGAAGGCGCGGATGCGGTCCTGCATGGTGGGCTCCTTGTCGGGGTGGTGGTGCGAAGGGATCGGGGCGCGGCCGGGTGCGGCCGGCGCGCCGGTGGGAGCGGTCAGCCGGCGGTCGCGCGCAGGGCGGCCGGGTCGCGCAGCAGCTTTCCGGTGGCGGTGCGGGGGAGCCGGTCCAGTCGGGCGAGCCGGCGCGGCCGCTTGTAGGCGGCCAGGCGGCGGGCCAGCCCGTCCTGGACGGAGGAGAGGTCGGCCCCGGGTTCGGTGGCCAGGTAGGCCTCGATCGCGCCGCCGTCGAAGACCACCACGGCCTCGCGGACCTCGGGCAGTGCGGTGAGCGTCTGCTCGACCTCGGTGAGGTCGACCTTCAGGCCGCCGATCGAGACCTGGGAGTCCAGCCGGCCGAGCACGGTGACCAGGCCGTCGGCGGTCACCTCGGCCGCGTCCCGGGTGTGCAGCCAGCCGTCCGACCAGCGGGTCGGGTCGTCCAGTCCGGGGTACGGGGAGGACTTCGTGCCGATCTGCAACTCGCCCTTCACCAGGCGGAGTTCCATGCCGTGCACGGGCCGCTTGGCAGGGTGGAGCGTACCGGAGAGGTCGGTGGCGATCACCCCGGTCTCGGTCATGCCGTACATGGTGCCGAGCGGGACGCCGTACCGCTCGGTGAACAGCGCGGGCAGTCCCGGGCGGACGAGTTCGCCCGCCACGACCATCCGCCGCAGCCGGGGCAGCGGCGGGGGAGCGACCACCCCCGCCAGCAGTTCGGCGTGGAAGGGCACCCCGATCACGGTGGTCGGCCGGTCGCTCGCGGCGACCTCGGCGAGGATGCCCGCCGCCGTCATCCGCTCCGGCACGGTGAGCGCGACCCGGGCGTGCAGGCTGTTGAGCAGCCCGCCGACCAGGCCGAGCACGTGCACCACCGAGGAGAGCAGGACGACCCGCTCGCCCTCGCCGGGGAACTCCACCAGCCTGTGGTAGCAGTCGAGTTCGCGCAGCAGATCGGCCGCGGTGCGGGCGATGACCTTGGCCGGACCGGTGGATCCGGAGCTGAGCTGGATCAACGCGTGTCCGGTGCGGGCCGGGCGCCCGTCCGCCAGTGTGACGGCCACCGGCTCGACTTCGGAGAAGCCGCGCAGGGCCGCCGCCGACCGATGGGCGGAGCCTACCAGCACCTGCGGGGCCAACCGGGCCACCGCCGCGTCGATCTCATGGTCGGTCAACCGGTGGTCGAGCAGCGCGACTTGGGCACCGAGGCGCCAGCATGCCAGCAGCACCGCGACGAACGCCACCGAGGGCGGCAGCCGCAGCGCCGCCGTCCTGCCGGGTCCGAGCCCGGCGGCCGTCAGCCGCTCGGACTGCTCCTCGACCAGGGCGCGCAGGGCGTCCCGGTCGAGCGGTGCGCCGAGGCGCAGGCACTCCTCGCCGCCGGGGCCGGCCAGCAGCAGCCGGTCGACCCAGGAGTCCGGGGCGTCGGAGTGCGGCAGGAGGGCAGGCGGAAGTACGGAGGGGAAAAAGCCGGTCAACGCGGCTCCACACAAGTGAGGGGATTTGACATGAACGCCGTTAACAAATCCGAACGGCCAATTCCGTGGCCAGACCATGGCACAGACGTTTGGTCAAATCAAGGTCTATACCAATGTGGTCGTTGCTCCTACGCTGCCGAAGCAGGACCGGCCCGCGTGTGGCCGCCCTGGAACGAGGAATGCCCGTGGGACTTCTCACGCTGGCCGGGATCGAGCGTGCGGCGCACGCCCAACCCCCACCGGAAATCTCGGATTTCATCGAAGGCGGCAGCGGTGCCGAATGCACCTTGACGGAGGGTCAGGAGATGTTCGGGCGCCACGCGGAGGGGTGGGCAGCCACCGCCCGTACGGCCGGCAGGCCCCGAGCCCCGCGCGGCCGTTGAACCGCGCCGTAACCGAACCGCGTTCTCCCCCATGGAGGTCCGACACATGACCGAGCAGAGCGAACGATTCCCGGGCTGGGACTGGGACGACCCGGACGGGCTGGCTCCCCGGCTGGACGCCTTCAGCGAGCAGGTCGCCACCTGCGACACGCTCGAAGCGCACCCCGGCGGGCTGCCGCGCGACCGCCAGGGCCTGCGCGAACTCGGCATCGCCGGAATCGAGTTCGCCGCCTTCCGGACCGCCCACCCGGAGGGCCTCGGCACCGACCTCGCCACCCTGCGCAGCCCCGACGCCGCCACCGTGCCCGGCACCCTCTACCGGGTCGACGGCGACCGCTGGTTCACGCAGCTCGACATCTCCGAACCGCTGCCCTTCGCCGACGCCAGCGTCGACTGGGTGTACGCCGAGCACCTGATCGAGCACGTCACCATGCCCGTCGCCGTCGGCTGGCTGCGCGAGGCCCGCAGGGTGCTGCGCCCCGGCGGCGTCCTGCGCCTGACCACCCCCGACCTCGCCCGCTACCTGGTCGGCTACGCTACCGGCGACGGCTTCCTCGGCAAGCACCGGCGCCGGCTGACCACGCTCGGCTTCGGCCCGCCGATGCCCGAGCGCCCCGCCTTCCTGGTGAACCAGATCTTCCGGTACTTCGGGCACCAGTGGATCTACGACCTGGACGAGTTGCGGCACGTCCTCATCCGGGCCGGCTTCGACCCCGACGGCATCCGTCAACGCGCCTACCGGCAGGGCGCCCGTCCGGACGTCGCCGACCTCGACACGGCCTTCCGCACCGACGAGACCGTGTACGTCGAGGCAGACTGCTGAACCCGCCGCCGAGCCCCGCGCACCGAACGGATCCGCCCATGCCCCTGCACCCCCAGGCCGAGGCGCTGCGCGCCCGGCGCGCGAGCAGCGGTACCCCGCCGCTCTACACCCTCACCCTCGCCGAGGCCCGTGCCGCCGACCTCGCGGACATCCGCGCGGCGGCCGGCACGCCCGAGCCGGTCGCCGCCGTCGAGGAGCACCGCATCCCCGGCCCCGGCGGCGAACTCGCCCTGCGGCTCTACCGCCCCGAGGCTCCCGGCCGCCGACTGCCCGCCCTGCTCTACCTGTTCGGCGGCGGCTGGACGCTCGGTTCGCCGGACACCAGCGACGCGATCTGCCGCCGGCTCACCAACGCCGTCGGCTGCGTCACCGCCTCCGTCGGCTACCGGCTCGCCCCCGAGCACCCCTTCCCCGCGGCGCTCCACGACAGCCGCGCCGCGCTGCGGCAACTGGTCGAACGGGCCGAGGCGTTCGGCGTCGACCCGGACCGGATCGCGGTCGGCGGTGACAGCGCCGGCGGCAACCTCGCCGCCGCGCTCACCCTCCTGCTGCGCGCCGAGGGCGGTCCCGCCCTGCGCCACCAGCTGCTGGTCTACCCCAACACCGACCACGGCGCCGACACCCCGTCGCTGCGCGAACACGACGACCCGGCACTGTTCAACCGCCGCTCGGTGGACTGGTACTGGGGGCACTACCTGGCCGACCGGGGCGACGGGGCCAGCCCGTACGCCTCCCCGCTGCGCGCCGCCACCCTGGCCGGCCTGCCGCCCGCGACCGTGCTGACCGCCGAGTACGACCCGCTGCGGGACGAGGGCGAGCAGTACGCCGAGGCGCTGCGCGCCGCCGGGGTCCCGGTGGTGTCGCGCCGCTACCCGGGCATGCCGCACGGCTTCTTCGCCATGACCGGCACCCTGGACGACGCCGCCGAGGCCCAGGCCTTCGCGGCCGGGTGTCTCCGGGAGGCGCTGCGGTGACGGTTCCTCCCGCTCCGGGAGGCGCCGCGGCGCACCTCCGACTGGACGACCTGCACGCCTCCCTGGCCGATCCGCTGCTGGACGCGATGACCTTCCTCAACGAGGTCACCACCCGCTACCCGGAGGCCGTCTCCTTCGCTCCGGGCCGCCCCTACGAGGGCTTCTTCGAGCCCGAGGACATCCCGGCGTACCTGGAGACCTACCTCGCCCACCTGGCCGACCGCGGCCTCGGCCGGGACGCGGTGCGCACCGCGCTGTTCCAGTACGGGCCGACCAAGGGCCTGATCAACGAGCTGGTCGCCCGCGCGCTCGCCAATGACGAGGGCCTGACCGTCGACCCCGGGGCCGTGGTGGTCACCGTCGGCGCCCAGGAGGGCATGCTGCTGACGCTGCGCGCCCTGTGCGCCGGCCCGGACGACGTCCTGCTGGTGAGCTCGCCCTGCTACGTCGGCGTCACCGGCGCCGCCCGGCTGCTCGACCTGACCGTCCGCCCCGTCCCCGAGGGCCCGGACGGCGGGCCCGACCCGGCGGCGGTCCGCGCCGCCGCCCGCGCGGTGCGGGCCGAGGGGCGCCGTCCGCGCGCCCTCTACGTCGTCCCGGACTTCGCCAACCCCTCCGGCACCAGCATGCCGGTCGCGGCCCGCACCGGGCTGCTGGAGGCCGCGGCCGAGGAGGGCGTGCTCGTCGTCGAGGACAACCCGTACGGCTTCTTCTCCCGCACCCCGGGGCAGCGGCCCACCCTCAAGGCGCTGGACCGCCGCCGCCAGGTCGTCTACCTGGGCTCGTTCGCCAAGACCTGCTTCCCCGGGGCCCGCCTCGGCTACGTGGTCGCCGATCAGGAGGTGGTCGGCCCCGACGGGCGGCGCAGCCTGCTCGCGGACGAGCTGGCCAAGTTGAAGAGCATGACGACGGTCAACACGCCCGCGCTCAGCCAGGCCGTCATCGGCGGCATGCTGCTGACCCACGACTGCCGTCTGCGGGCCGCCAACGCCCCTGCCACGGCCCACTACGCGGCGGGCATGGACACCCTGCTGCGGGAGCTGGACCGGCACTTCCCGGCCTCCGTACGGCGCAGGCTGGGCATCTCCTGGACCCGGCCGGACGGCGGCTTCTTCGCCGTGCTGACGGTGCCGTTCGTCGCCGACGAGGCGGCCATGGAGCGCTGCGCCCGCGACCACGGGGTGCTCTGGACGCCGATGGCGCCGTTCTACCCGGCGGGCGGCGGCGAGCACCGGCTGCGGCTGTCCGTCAGCTCGCTGACGCAGGCGCAGATCATCGACGGCGTGGCGAAGCTGGCGGCCTTCCTGACCGCCTGAGGCCGCGACGGGGACGACGGAGGGGCCCGGCTCACCGCGAGCCGGGCCCCTCCGGGTCGTCCGTCAGCGCACCCGGGTGGAGAACAGCCGGGCCGACCAGTACACCGCCAGGACGGTCATCACCGCGACGACCAGCAGCCCCTGCCAGACCACGCTGTCCCCGGCGTGCCCGGAGAACAGCGCGCGCATGCCCTCCACCGCCCAGTAGAAGGGGTTCCATTTGGCCGCCTGCTGCAGCCACTCCGGCGCCAGGGTGAGCGGCAGCAGCACCCCGGACAGCAGCGCGATCGGCTGCGCGATGGTGTTGACGACCGGCGACATCGCCGCGTCGGTCGGCACCATCAGCGCGATGCCGAAGGAGATGGCCGAGGTCATCAGCGCCAGCAGGCCCAGCAGCAGGTAGGCGAGCAGCAGGTTCAGCGGGCTCACCCGCAGCCCGAACGGCAGCGCGATCAGGGTGATCAGGACGGCCTGCACCAGCAGCGCCACCATCTCCCGCATCGCCCGCCCGATCAGCAGCGCCAGCCGGCTCACCGGGGTCACCCGGGAGCGCTCGATGATGCCGGCCCTGAGCTCGCCGAGCAGGCTGAAGCCGGTGTACAGCCCGCCGAAGATGCACAGCACCGCCAACAGGCCCGGTACGTACACCTGGTAGGCGTCGGCGTAGCTGCTCGCGCCCTCCGGGGCGAGCACCTTCTTCAGCAGCGGGGCGAACAGCAGGAGGTAGAAGACGGGCTGGATGATGCCGACGGCGATCCAGATCGGGGTGCGGATCATGAGCAGCAGCTGGCGCTGGAAGACCAGCCAGGTGTCGCGGGCGAGCTTCACGGTCTCCCCAGGGAGGTGTGCGGGTCCGGATGGGGCGGGGGCAGGACTGCTCGGCGAGCGGCCGGTGCGGGGTCAGGACTGCCGCAGCGAGCGGCCGGTGCGGGCCAGGAACACGTCGTCCAGGCTGGGCCGTTGGAGCTGCACGGTGCCGGGCGTCAGGCCCGCCGCGTCCAGGGCGCGCAGCAGCTGGGGGATGGCGGCGGCGCCGTCCTCCAGGTACAGCCGCAGCCCCTCGTCGCCGTTCTGCTCCAGCCGGTGCAGGTACGGCTGCGGGCGCAGCACCGCGGCCGCGCGCTCGAAGGCGGCCTCCGCGGCCTCCAGTCCGACCAGGACGACGTCGCCGGAGATCTCGCGCTTGAGCGCCTCGGGGGTGCCCTCGGCCACCACCTGGCCGTGGTCGACGATGGCGACCCGGTCGCAGAGCGCGTCGGCCTCGTCCAGGTAGTGGGTGGTGACGACCACCGTCATGCCCTCGGTGCGCAGCCGCCGGATCTCCTCCCAGACGTACGCCCGGCTGGCCGGGTCCAGCCCGACCGTGGGCTCGTCCAGGAACAGCACCCGCGGCTGGTGGATCACCCCGAGCGCGATGTCCACCCGGCGGCGCTGGCCGCCGGAGTAGGTGGCGCACGGGCGGTCGCCGAACTCGGTCAGGTCGAAGGCCTTGAGCGCGTCCGCGGCGGCCTGGACGGCCTGCGCCTTGGCCGCGCCGTACATCCGGGCCTGGAGCACCAGCTCCTCGCGGGCGCTGACGTTGTCGGTGGTGCCGCCGCCCTGGGCGACGTAGCCGATCCGGCGGCGGACCCCGGCGGGGTCGGTGAACAGGTCGGCCCCGGCGATGACGGCCTGTCCGCCGTCGGGGCGGATCAGGGTGGCCAGCATGCGCAGGGTGGTGGTCTTCCCGGCGCCGTTGGGGCCGAGGAAGCCGTAGATCTCGCCGGCGTCGACCGACAGGTCGATGCCGCGGACGGCGTCGACGGTGGCGTCGCCGCCGCTGCGGCGGGAGGTCTTCTTGCGGTAGGACTTGCGCAGTCCCGTGGTCTCGATCAACGGGAACTCCCGTGCGGGGATGGGCTGCCACGGCACCTGGGAAGGCGGGGCTCGGCACCTGCGGAGGGCGGTGCTGCTGCGACACCCTAGGGCGAACCCCACCCCGGAAACAATGGCCTAGACCAATGGACGTCCGTTCTCCCGGTCTGCTACAGGGCGCCGGTGCGGGCCGGTTCGGCGGAGCGCCGCCAGCCGGTCCGCCGCGGCCACCGCACCGCCCCCGGCCAGCAGGTCCGCGCCGACCTGAACCGCCCGCCGCCGGTACTCCGTGGAGTCGAGTACGGCCCGCAGCGCGCCCGCCAGCCGTTCCGGCGTGACGCGCGCGAACGGCACCCGAAGTCCCGCGCCCGCCGCCGCCACCTGGCCGGCCACGACCGGCTGGTCGTGCCGGATCGGCGCGGCGACCAGCGGCAGGCCGTGCGCCAGTGCCTCGCCGACGGTGTTCATCCCGCCGTGGCAGAGCACCGCGTCCAGCTCGCCGCGCGCCATCAGCTCCAGCACCGGCGCCCGCTCCACCGCCACGGCCCTGGAGGGGAGTTCGGGCAGCAGCCCGCGCGGCGCGGCGAACACCGGCTGCACGTCGTCGCCGCACAGCTCCAGCGCCCGGACGGACCGGGCCAGGAAGTCCGCGCCCAGCTCGCCGGCCAGCGTGCCCATGGTGACCAGCACCCTCCGCCGGCCGGGCAGCAGCTGCTCCCACGGGAAGTCCGGGTCGTGCGGCCGTACCGACAGCACCGGGCCGACCAGCGCGTGCTCCGGCGGCGGGGTCGAGCCGGTCAGTGCCGGACCGGTGGTCGCCAGCACCAGGGCGGGGGAGAAGCGCGGGTCCAGGTACTCCTCCGGGGGCAGCGCGGCGCGCTCCCACAGCCCGCGCAGCAGTCCCGCCATCCAGGCCTCGACCTGCGGCAACGCCCGGTAGGGGCGCCCCAGTTCCATCGCTCCCGGTGCGAAGGACGCCCATGGCAGCCCGTGCCGGTGCGCGACCAGCGCGCCCGCCGGGGTGTGCTGGTCGACCAGCAGGACGTCCGGCCGCCACTCCCGCACGATCGCGTCCAACGGCTTCGCGGTGAACCGCGCGTACGGGACGATGAAGCCCTCCCAGAGCGTGCGCAGCGCGGCCAGCCCGTGCCCGCCCTGGGCCCGGAACGCCCGGGTGCCGGTGCCGAGTACCTCGGCGTGCGGGCCGAGCAGCGGGCGCAGCACCGACTCGGTGCCGGTCCAGGCGACCTGGTGGCCGCGTGCGGTCAACTCGGCGGCGATGCCCGCGGCCGGGTTGACGTGGCCGGTCAACGGCGGCATCACCAGCAGGAACCGGGTCATCGCGCGTCCTCCTCGGGGAGCAGCCGCCGCAGGTCGGCGACGGTCAGGGCCTCCAGGGCGGCCAGGTCCAGCCCGGCGCGCAGCGCGGCCAGGTCGGCCCGCGGACCGAAGCGCTCACGCAGCCGTAGGGACAGGTGGGCGAGTTCGTCCTCGTCCAACAGCAGGTCGCCGTCCAGTCGGGCGTCCGGGGTGACGTGGCGCGCCCAGTCGGGCGGCGCGCCGGCCGCCTCGACCAGCAGGGCCACCAGCTCCGGGCTCAACGGGGCGTCGGGGTGGCGGGGTTCAGGATTCGACATGAGAGATCTCCCACCTGCTCGACGGCACGGGGGTGAACGCGGCCGCGCCGGAGCGCGGTTGGCGGCTTCCGGGGAGCGGCGGCGACGACGGAGGGCCCGAGATCACTTGTGCGACCCGGCGGGCGTCGGAATACTAGCCCGGGTGACCGCACTGGAGGCAGTGGCCGTCCACCTCCCCCCACACGCCGTTCCCATCGAGGCGGTGGGCGAGCGCATCGGCCTGACCCCACGTCAACTCCGTCTCTTCCGCCGCTTCCACGGCCTGGACCAGCTGTGTCTGGACCCGACCGGGACGCTGCCCGACCTGCTCGACGCCGCCCTGGACAACCTGCCGGAGCTGCGCGGACGCGAACACGACGTCCGTTTCGTGATCCACGCCCGCAGCATGCCGGTGGCGGTGCCCCATCCGCTCAACCCGCTGCACGACCTGCTCGAAACCCGTGGACTGGCGCACGCCAACGCCTTCACGGTGACCCACCACGCCTGCGCGGTGGGCCTGCTGGCCATCGACCTGGCCGGCCGGCTGCTCGCGACCGAACCCGACCCGGCGGCGCTCGCCCTGGTGCTGACCGGCGAGAAGACCTTCACCCGGGACGCCCAGGTGGTGCCCGAGACCGGCATCTTCGCCGAGGGCGCGGCCGCCTGCCTGGTCAGCGCCGACGGCGAGCGCCACCGGATGCTCTCCTTCGCGGTGCGCCAACGCCCGGAGTTCGACGGCCGGCTGGCCGAGGACCCGGACCTGCTCGCCCGCTACCAGCGCGAGTACCCGAACGTGATGGTGGAGGCGATCGAGGCCGCCCTGGACCAGGCCGGTCTGGACCTCTCCGACCTGGCCGCGATCCTGCCGCACAACGTCAACCAGGCGTCCTGGCGGATGATCGCGCGCCGGATCGGCTATCCGGTCGAGAAAGTCGTGCTGGACAACGTGCGGTCGGTCGGGCACAGTTTCGCCTCAGACAGCCTCATCAATCTCCACACCGCCACCACGCGGGGGCTGCTCCGCCGCGGCGACCACTACCTGATCGCCGCCGCCGGTGTCGGAGCCACGTTCTCCGCGATGGCCATGCGGTACTGACGGCCCGCCGGCTCCCCCGGCGGCCGTCGTCCGCACAGCGACGCCGTATTCCCCACGCCACCCCAGAGCCCCGGGGCGCCTGCAAGCCCCGGAGCACACATCCCACGTACGACGGGACGGGACACCCATGTCAGAAGCCGCGGTCCAGACCACCGACCCCGAACTGCGCGAGCGCATCCTGCACGGCATCGGCGAGCTCCTGCCGCGCGTCCTCAAGCGCGAACTGCCCGAGATCCCGCAGGACGCCTGCCTCTTCGACGACCTCGGCCTCACCTCGGCCGGCACCATCGAGCTGATCCTGGAGCTGGAGGAGTCGCTCGACATCCAGGTGGACGTCGAGCAGATCACCGAGGACGACCTGCGGTCGGTCACCAGGCTGGCCGAGTACGTCGCCGGGCACGTCATCCCCGAGGACTGACCGGGTGGCCCCCGGTCCCACCGGCCTGCGGATCACCCGGGTGCTCGCCCGCCGCTCCGACGGCCGCTCGGAGACCTCGCTCGACCCGGACCTGCGGGTCTTCGTCTCCGACCTCGTCCGCCCCTACGGCCTGCCGCTGCGCGAGGACCTGCTGGGCGAGGGCGTCGGCCACTCCTACGAGGAGCTGGCCGCCGGACCGCTGCGCGAGGCGCTGGCCGAGGACGAGCCGGCGGACCTGCTGATCCTGGCCTTCGACACCCCGGACGTCCGGCCCGGCGCGCCGTCCTCGCTGGCGCTCCGCCGGTCCGTGCCGGGGAGCCCGCTCTCCTACGCGGTCTGCGACCAGGGCGGCGCGGCGGCCTTCACCGCCCTGCGGCTGGCCGCCGCCCACCAGCGCACCGGCACGTGCCGCCGGGCCGTGGTGGTGCTCGCCGAACAGAGCGCGCTGCACTACGAACCAGCCGGGCCGGTGCCGTTGCCGGAGCGGCACGCGGTGGTGGTGCTGGTCTGCGAGGAGGCCCCCGGCGACGGTCTGGCCGTCCGGCAGACCCGCGGCGAGGCCCGCCCGGCGGAAGCGGCCCGGGCCGAGGCCGAGGAACTCGGGGCGGAGGCGGCGCTCCTGCTCGGCCCCGGCTTCGGTGCCGAGGAGCCCCCGCCGGCCCAGCCGTTCACCGGACTCTGGGCGGAGCTGGCCGACCACCTCCCGCGGTGGCGGGCGGACGGCCGGCCCGCGCTGCTGGCCGGGTACGACCGCCGGCTCGGCGTGCTCAGCACGCTGGCCCTGCCGTGACGGCGATCGACCTCTGGCTGATCGATACGCGTCAACCAGCTCTGCCCGCTGCCGAGTTGTGGCCGTTGCTCGACCCGGACGAACGCGCCCGGGCGGCGCGGATGGAGCCCGGGGCGTGCGAGCGCTTCACCGTGGTGCGCGGTGCCGTCCGGCGGCTGGTCGCCGCCCGGCTCGGCCTGCCCCCGGCCGCACTGGTCTGGCGGTACGGTCCGCACGGCAAGCCCGAGCCCGCGGAGGCCGGCGGCCTGCGGGTCAGCTGGTCGGCCTCGGAGGCGTTCGCGGTGCTGGCCCTCGCCGAGGGGCGGGCGGTCGGCGTCGACGTCGAGCGGCTCCACGACCCCCGGACGGCGGAGCGGATGGCCGCCCGCTGGTTCCCGTTCGAGGAGGCGCGGTTCGTCGCCGAGCCCGTCGAACCGGCTGAGCGGGCGGCGCGGTTCACCACCCTGTGGTGCCGCCGCGAGGCCTGCGTCAAGGCGTACGGCGGGCGGCTCGCGCAGTCCTTCGGCGTGCCCGTGGGCGGCCCCTCGCCGGTGCTGGTGGCTGACCCGGGCGGGCTCGGCGCCGGCCCGTCCCGGCTCCGCGACGTTCCCGTGGCGGAGCCGTTCCGGGCTGCTGTGGCGGCCCTCGGAAAATCGCCGATACATGTCAACTGCCGTGTGTGGAAAGAAAATTGAGGACCGATCGAGCCCATCGAGGTTTGGTCTGGACCAGCTCACGAGGGCGCTGGTAGCGTCCCGATCACACCCCCTGCCGAACCCTCCCCGGTCCTCCCCGGCGAGCCGAAAGGCGCGTACGACGTGACACCGCACGACGCCCCACCGAACGATCCGACGTCACTCGGCGCGACACCGCGCGGCACGACACCGGCCCCCAGGCGGATCACCGTCCGGTACGCCGCCGAGGGCGGCGGCTCCGGCCCGCTCACCCGGGGCCAGGACAACATGGTCCTCTGCATCCGGCGCGACGCGCCCGAGGGGATCAACAGGGACTCCGTCTGGCCGGTGCCCGACGGCGTCTCGGTCCCCGCCGGGCTGGTCGCCCTGCGCCTGCTGGTCGAACGGCACGAGTCGCTGCGGACCTCCTTCCCCGCGGGCTCCGGCCCGGACGGTTTCCCGGACCGCCAGGTGGTGCACCGGAACGGCCGGTTCGCCGTCACGGTGGTCGAGGCCGGCGGCCGGAGTGATGCCGAACTGGACGTTCTGGCAGCCGAGTTGGGCCGGGCGGACGTCGCCGTCCCGGTGCCCCTCGACGCGCCGCCGCGGGTCCGGTTCACCATGGTCGCCGCGGGCGAGCGGCTGCTGCGGCTGGTCGCCGTGGTCTGCCACGCGGGTGCCGACGGCGCCGCCACCGCGGTGCTGATCCAGGACTGGCACGCCCTCGCCGCCGGGAAGGAGCTGCCGCCGGTCACCGCGCCGACCCCGCTGCAGGTCGCCGTCGCGGAGCAGAGCGCCCAGGGCCGCCGCAGGGCCGCGGCAGCGCTGCGGCACTGGGCCCGGATCCTGACCACCGGCCCGCAGGTCGTCTTCGCCGACGCGCGGATCACCGGCCCGCCCGGAGGTCACGGCGCCCTGCTGGTCCGCTCGCGCACCGCCGCGGACCACCTCGCCGCCGTCTGCCGGCGCACCGGCGCCAGCCCGTCGGTCGTCCTGCTCGCCGCCTTCGCCGCGCTGGTCGCCCACCGTTCCGGCCGCCGCGAGTTGGTGCTCTCGGCGCTCTCCGCCAACCGCCAGCGCGCCGCGCTGATCGACCACGTGGGCACCCTCGCGCAGGACGCGCTGATCCTCCTCGACACCGGCGCGGCCGACCTCGACCAGCTGATCGGCCGCGCCAAGTCCGCCTCGCTGAGCGCCTACTGGCACAGCACCCTGGACGCCCAGCAGGTCTGGCAGCTGGTGGACGACGCCGCCCACCTGCGCGGGGCCCGGTTCTCCCGCCAGGTGGTCGTCAACGACCTGAGCCTCACCATCCCGGCCGCCGTCGCCGACGCCCAGCCGGCCTCGGCCGTCGACCCCGAACTCACCGTACTGCCCGCCCCGCCGCTGCCGGTCCGGCTGATGTTCACCATCCTGCGGATCACCGGCAGCCTCGACTTCGCCCTGGTCGCCTGCCCCCAGGTGCTCGACCCCGAGGAGGCCGAGGGCTTCGCCCGGGCCCTGCCGGCCCTGCTCGCGGCCGCCGCCGAGGGCCCGGTGCTGCTGTCCGACCTGCCCGCCGTGCTCGGCCCGCCGGGGGGCGGCCGGAGCGGCGAATGGCGGCTGATCGACGGCGCCTGGATCGACCTCAGGGCCGTCCGCGAACTGCTGCGGACCGCCCTCGGGGAGCACCGACTCTCCGAGGAGGAAGGGAAGTTGGTGGTGGAGCTGGCCACCGGTGACCCCTCGTTCGGCCCGGTCGAGGCCCACCGTGCGGTGGTCGCCGCCCTGCCCGGACGCGACACCGCGATGGCACCGCACCACTACGTCGTGCGGCACACCGCCCCGGCGGGGGAGCGGACCGAGGCCGGCAGCGGGCGCGACCCGGCCGTCGTCGCCCGGCTGTCCGTGCTCACCTGAAGGGATGATCACGGCGGCCCGTGCGGCGCTCACCCCCACGGGGCGTCGTGATCATCCTCCGGCTCCCACGGAAGGTCCTCCCAGGAACAGGCGGAGGTCGCCCCCGAGGTGAGCCCCCAGGGGCTCGGCACCTCCTCCTCGCCGCCGTCCTGGACCGGCAGGCGGTCGATCACCGCGACCAGGGCGGGCGGCAGCTGCGGGGCCAGCCCGTGGTGCACCCGGGAGAGGATGTCGCGCCGCACGTCGTCCGGCAGCAGCGGCCGGTTCATCCGCAAGTCCCGTGGCCCGGGGGTCCGTTCGGCCGTGGCCAGCTGGTCCGACCAGGCCCGCCAGTAGTCGGCGTCGTCGCTCTCGCCGAGCATCAGGTGGTGCAGGTGCAGGCAGTACGCGGCCGTCCCGCTGCCCGAGCCGGCCGCGAAGCGCCACCAGAACTCGGCGCCCTCCTCCTTGCCGGTCGCGTACAGCAGCGCGCCGAACACCTCGGCCCCCTCCGGCTGGATCCGGCGCGCGTTCACCAGCAGGTCGAGTCCGCGCGAGGCGTCCGGCGCGCCCAGCACCAGGGCCACCACCAGGCCGAGTTCGAACGCGGCCTGCTCGTGCTCCGAGGGCAGGTGCGCGGGCGCGGCCGTGAGCTGTGCCCGGCGCACGGCGGCGATCCGCTCCGCATGGGCGCGTTCGGGCCGAGGGACGCGGAACACCGTGCGCCCGCCGTCGGCCCGGCCCGGTCCGTCCGGGGCCCGGTCCTCCGGTGCCGCGTTCACAGCTCGCCGCCGCCGTCCGGGAGTTCGCCCACCCCGAGCCGGCGGGCCAGCCTCTCCCGGGCGTGCCGGAGGTTGGAGTGCACCGTCGCCGCCGGCCGCCCCAGGTACGCCGCGATCACCTTGACGTGCAGGCCGAGCAGGTACCGCAGGATCACCACGTCCCGCTGCCGGTCGGGCAGTTCGAGGATCGCCGCGTACAGCCGCACCTCGTCCGCCTCGCTGTGCAGCAGTCCCTTCGCCACCTGCTTGAAGGCGCCGATCACGGCCGCGAAGGTGACCGCCTCCACCTCGACCGGCTCCTCGGAGGCCACCCAGTCCGCGACGTGCCGACTGGCCAACCGCCAGGCGTACGCGGCCGGTTCCTCGAACCGGAGCACCTGCGGCCAGCAGCGGGCCAGGTCGGCCTTCACCGCCGAGACCACCAGCTCCGCGTCGGACTGGCTGCCTATCCGGGTCAGGGCCAGGGCGCGCCAGGCGGGTTCGTGCGTCTCGCAGAAGGCCGCGTAGGGGAGGCCCAGGCGAAGTTCCGGGTCGGAGCGGAGTCCGGGGTCGGTGTCGGCCGTCGGCTCCGCCGCCGTCCCGCGGAGGTACGCCACGGCCGTTCCACCCCGGTGCCTGCGCGCCGGGGCGCCCCTGTCGATCGTCATCGAGCCTGCTTTCCGTGGCCGTCGGCTGCGCATCGGGCCACCCGAGGGTCGGGCTGTCTGCGCCCATCCTCATTCCATCAGGCCTGTCACTCCAGGCTGCAATCCGAATACAGATTGTCATCTCATGGGAACCAGTGGTTGGTTGGAATGCCCGGAAGCTGTTCGGAACACGAGGAGCCGCGCCTATCGTGGGCGGGGAGGATCGATCGGGCACGGCACCGGGGGGAGAACACGATGGGTCGCTACGACGGGGTGGACCTGCGGCTCAACGTTCCGCACTCGGCCCGGATGTACGACTACTTCCTCGGCGGGTTCACCAACTTCGCCGCCGACCGCGAGGCCGCCGGACACGCCCTCGCCGTCGCGCCCTGGCTGCGCGCCGCCGCCCGCGTCAACCGCTCCTTCATGCAGCGTTCGACCCGCGCGCTCGCCGAGCTCGGCTTCGACCAGTTCCTCGACATCGGCACCGGCATCCCCACCTCGCCCAACCTGCACGAGGTCGCCCAGGGCGTCCGGCCGGAGGCCCGGGTGGTCTACGTCGACAACGACCCGATCGTGCTCTCGCACGCCCAGGCCCTGCTCACCGGCACCCCCGAGGGACGCACCGCCTACGTCGAGGCCGACGCCACCGACCCGGCCCGGCTGCTCGCCGCCCCCGGCCTGCGGGAGACCCTCGACCTGTCCCGCCCGGTCGCGCTCTCCCTCAACGCCCTGCTCCACTTCGTCCCCGACGCCCACGGCGCGTACGGGCTGGTCGAGCACCTCAAGTCCGCCCTCGTTCCGGGCAGCGCCCTGGTGATGACCCACGTCAGCCCCGAGTTCGCACCCGAGGACATCGCCACACTGACCCGGATCTACGAGGCGGCCGGCACCGCGGCCCAGGCCCGCACCCGGCTGCGGATCGCCCGCTTCTTCGACGGCTGGACCCTCCTGGAGCCGGGGCTCGTCCCGATCGCGCAGTGGCGGCCGTCGCCCGACGAGGCCCCCGTCGCCGCCGAGGAGGTCTCGCTGTACGCGGGGGTGGCCGTCCGGCCGTGACGGGGCGCCCCCGGCCACACCCGCCGCCGGTCACATGGTGTTGACGATGAGCCCGATGTGGGTGAAGTAGTTCAGCCCGCCGAACGCCAGGAAGGCGAGGCCGGCCAGCCCCCACACGACGCCGATCACCGGGCTCATCCACCGCCGGGGGTCCCGCAGCGCGAAGGGGAAGAGCAGCGCCCCGATGCCGACCAGCACGTACAGCCCGGACATGAAGCTCGCCTCCAGCCACGGCCAGTCCGAGAACTCCCCGGAGATCGGCTCCTCCGGCGGGGCGGCGAAGAGCGTGTACTTCCAGCCCGCGGCGGCGATGCCGAAGCAGGCGAGCCCCATGCCGAAGACGAACACCGAGATCGGCGCGGCCACCCGGACGGTCCGGTCGAGGCCGTCCGCCGCGAGGAGTTCGCTGCCGCGCTTCCAGAGGTAGAAGGAGGCGGTCAGCAGGAAGACGCCGAAGGCCAGGGCGGGTTCGCCGAAGATGACGTTGTCGAACGGGAACCCCTGCCCGGCCAGCGGCCAGGTCAGGGTCATGTGCAGGCCGGTGGTGACGAGCGTGAACCCGAGGGCCCCGAACGCCAGCGCCCAGCCGTCGAGCGCGGTGCTGCGCCCCTGGACGAGGAGCCGGCGCCCCAGGGCGACCACCAGCAGGAGTCCGGCGCCGGCGGCCACCGACATGATCGTGTTGTAGGTCGGCATCCTGGCCCAGTCGATCTTCAGGCCGGATGCGGTGAGCGGCATGGCGTGCTGAATCATGGATCAGGGATGACGCGACACCGTCCGTCGGCAAACCGCGCGCCGCCCGGGTCCACCCGGCGGGCCCAGCCGTGCCCGCCCGCTCCCGACCGACCCCGCTCCCGCTCCCGTCCCACCCGCTCCACCCGTGCGACCCCGTCCCCCCGGGCCCAGACTGGTGGTGGATCGACGCTGCCCCGGGAGGCTGGGAGAGGCATGCTGCTGGGACTCACCACCGCCTTGGTCGCGACCGTCTGCTTCGGCTTCGGGGCGGTCTTCCAAGC
>NZ_JBHVET010000027.1:0-27371 GCF_042802135.1 Kitasatospora sp. NPDC057512 | reverse complement strand
GTTGCCGCGGACGTTGCACGCGGAGGTGCCGTCGTCGCGTGTGGACTGGTCATCGGGCGGGGTGGAGCTGCTGGCGCAGGCGCGGGAGTGGCCTGTGGTGGACCGGCCGCGGCGGGCGGGTGTGTCCTCGTTCGGGATCAGTGGGACGAACGCGCACGTGATCGTTGAGGGGGTCGCCGACGAGGCAACTACCTCTCCTGAGGGCCCTGTTGATGATGTGGCGCCGTGGGTGGTGTCCGGCCGGTCGGTGGAGGCGTTGCGGGCGCAGGCGGGCCGGCTGGCGGAGCACCTGGCGGAGCGCCCGGAGGTCGGGGCTGCCAGTGTCGGGTGGTCGCTGGTCTCGCAGCGCTCACTGTTCGAGCAGCGAGCGGTCGTGACGGGCGCCGGCCGTGAAGAACTGCTCGCGGGCCTGCGGACCCTGGCCGAGGGCGGCACGGCGGACAACGTCACCGTCACGCCCCCCACCACACCCCCCGGCAGTCCGAACGGGCTCGCGCTGCTCTTCACCGGCCAGGGCGCGCAACGCCTCGGCATGGGGCGCCGACTGCACCGGGACTTCCCCGTCTTCGCGAAGGCGTTCGACGAGGCGTGCGCGGAGTTGGACGCACATCTGCCCGTCCCCCTGAAGGACGTCGTCTTCGGTACGGACGCCGACCTCCTGGACCGCACCCTGTACGCCCAGTCGGCCCTGTTCGCCCTGGAGACCGCGCAGTTCAGGCTCCTGGAGCACTACGGCATCAGGCCCGACCACCTGCTCGGACACTCGGTCGGCGAGGTGGCCGCCGCCCATGTCGCGGGCGTGCTCGACCTGCCGGACGCCGCGCTCATGGTGGCGACGCGGGGACGGCTGATGCAGGCCGCCCGCGGCGACGGCGCCATGATCGCCGTGGAGGCCACCGAGCAGGAGGTCCTGGCGGTCCTCGGGGACCGCGACGACCTGGCCGGGATCGCCGCCGTCAACGGCCCGCGGTCCGTGGTGGTCTCGGGTGACGTCGCGGTCGCCACCGAGGTCGCGGACCACTTCGCGGCGCTGGGGCGCCGGACCAGGCGGCTGCGGGTCAGCCACGCCTTCCACTCCCCCCACATGGACAGCGCGCTGGAGGAGTTCCGCACCGTCCTCGAAGGCCTGACCTTCCGCGCACCCGTCCTCTCCGTCGTGTCCAACGTGACCGGGCGGGAGGCCACCGCCGAGCAACTCCGCTCCCCCGACTACTGGGTGTCCCACATCCGCCGTGCCGTCCGGTTCGGCGAGGGGGTCGAGCACCTCGCCGGGCTCGGCGTGGGGACCTACCTCGAACTCGGCCCCGACGGTGTCCTGACGGGCCTGGTCCCGGACTGCCTGCCGGCCGGGACCGACGCGGTCGCGCTGCCGCTGCTGCGGGCCCGGCGCCCGGAGAGCGGCACCCTGCTCACCGCGGTCGCGCAGGCCGCCTTCGCCGGCCATCTGCCCGACTGGTCCCCGCTCTTCCCGGGCGCGCGGCCGGTGGAACTGCCGACGTACGCCTTCCAGCACCGGTCCTACTGGCTGACGGGGGACACCGCCGTCGCGGACGTGGCCTCGGCGGGTCTCGAGACGGTGGGGCACCCGCTGCTGGGCGCGGCGGTCGAGCGGCCCGACGGGAAGGGCTGGGTGTTCACCGGCCGCCTCTCGCCCACGACCCACCCCTGGACCGACGACCACGTCATCGGCGACGAGGTGCTGCTGCCCGGTGTGGCGCTGCTCGACGTCGCCCTCGCGGCGGGCGCCCGGGCCGGTTTGCGACGGCTGGACGAACTCACCCTGGAAGCCCCGCTCTCCCTCCACCCCGACGCTCCGGCCGACCTGCGCGTGGTGCTGGACCCCGAGGAGGAGGGTCGCTGGTCGCTGGCCGTGTTCGCGCGCTCCGGCGACACCTGGAGGCGCCACGCCACCGGCGTGCTGGCGGCCGGCGCCGAAAGCACCGGGAGCGCGCTGACGGACTGGCCGCCGAAGGACGCGAGCCCCCTCGACGTGGCCGACGCGTACCAGGCCCTGGCCGCCCGCGGCTACGACTACGGGCCGACCTTCCAGGGCCTGCGCGCCGCCTGGCGCGACGGCGACGTGCTGTACGCGGAGGTCGGGCTCCCGGCCGGCGTGGAGCCCTCCGGTTTCGGAGTGCACCCGGCCGTGCTGGACGCGGCGCTGCACCTGCTCGTCCTGGAGGGCGACCAGGCGGCCGGGCTCCGGCTGCCGTTCGCCTGGTCCGGCGCCGAACTGCACGCCACCGGTGCCACCGCGCTGCGGGTACGGCTGACGCCCACCGGCACCGACACCGTGGCCCTGGCCGTCTGCGACGCCGGCGGGGCGCCGGTCGCCACCGTCGAAGCGCTGACCCTGCGCCCCTACTCCGCCGCGGGCGGGGGCCGTACGCCGCTGTTCGCCGTGGACTGGGTCCCCGTGCCGGACCCGGCCGCTCCCGCCCCGGACCTGCCGACGGACCTGCCGACGGACCGCTGGGTCGTCCTCGGTACGCGCGGCCCGGACCTGCCGGGCGTGACCCGCCACGCCGACCTCGCCGCGCCGGCCGGTGCGGTCGAGGACCTGGAGGTGGCCGTCCTCCCGTGGACGGCGAACGCGCCGGAGCACGAGGTGCCGTCCGCGGCCCATGAGGCCGCCCGGGAGGTCCTGCGCCTGCTGAAGAGCCGGCTGGCCGAGGAGCACCGGATCTCCGCGCCCCTGGTGGTCCTCACCCGGAACGCGGTGGCCGCCGAAGCGGGCGAAGGCGTGGCGGACCTCGCCGCCTCCGTGCTGTGGGGCCTGCTGCGCACCGCCCAGACCGAACACCCGGGCCGTTTCGTCCTCCTGGACGTCGACACCGACCCGACCCCCGCTCTGGTGGCCGCCGCGCTCGCCACCGGCGAACCCCAACTGGCCCTGCGCAACGGCACCTTGAAGGCCGCCCGACTGACCCGGCAGACACCCCGTGAGCTGCTCGCACCCCCGGAGGGCGCACCGGCCTGGCGGATGGAACCGGGCGCCAGCGGCTCCCTCGACACGCTGTCGCTCCGTCCCCGCCCCGAGGCGCTCGCCCCCCTGCTGCCGGGAGAGGTGCGCGTCGCCGTCCGCGCCGCGGGCCTCAACTTCCGTGACGCGCTGAACGCCCTGGGCCTCTACCCCGGCGACGCGGGCCCGCTCGGCATCGAGGGTGCCGGCGTGGTCACCGAGATCGGCCCCGGGGTGACCGGGTTCGCGCCCGGCGACCGGGTCATGGGCCTGCTGCCCGGCGCGTTCGGACCGGTGGTGGCCACCGACAGCAGGCTGCTCGTCACCGTCCCGGACGGCTGGACGTTCGCCCAGGCGGCGGCCGTTCCCGTCGTCTTCCTGACCGCCTACTACGCGCTGACCGACCTGGCCGCCCTGGCCCCGGGCCAGTCGCTGCTCGTCCACGCGGCGGCGGGCGGCGTCGGCATGGCGGCGGTCCAGCTCGCCCGCCACCTCGGCGCGCGGGTCTTCGGCACCGCGAGCCCCGGCAAGTGGGACGCGCTGCGCTCCATGGGCCTGCCGGACGAGTGCATCGCCTCGTCCCGGGACCTCCTCTTCGAGCAGGGCTTCCGCCGGGTGCTCGGCGAGGACGGCGGTTTCGACGTCGTCCTCAACGCGCTGGCCCACGAGTACGTGGACGCCTCGCTGCGCCTGCTGCGCCCCGGCGGCCGGTTCCTGGAGATGGGCAAGACCGACGTAAGGGACCCGGCGTCCCTCCCCGACGTCTCCTATCGGGCCTTCGACCTCATGGTGGTCGACGCGGACCGGATCCAGGAGATGCTCACCGAGCTCGTGGGCCTCTTCGAGGCCGGCGCGCTCACCCATCTCCCGCTCACCGCCTGGGACGTCCGCCGGGGCAGGGAGGCCTTCCGGCACATCAGCCAGGGCCGCCACACCGGCAAGAACGTGATCACCCTTCCGGTGTCGTTGGATCCGGAGGGGGCGGTGCTGGTGGTCGGTGGTACGGGGGCGTTGGGGGCGTTGCTGGCGCGTCATCTGGTGGTGGCGCGTGGGGTGCGGCATCTGGTGCTGGTGAGCCGTCGGGGTGCGGAGGCGCCCGGGGCGGCGGGGTTGCGGGAGGAGCTGTTGGAGCTGGGTGCCCGCAGTGTGGTGGTGCGGGCGTGCGACGCGGCCGACCGGACGGCGCTGGGGGCGCTGGTCGACGAGGTGTCGGCACAGCGGCCGCTGACGGGTGTGTTCCATGTGGCGGGTGTGCTGCGCGACGGGGTGCTGGTGTCGCTGGGTGCGGAGGCGTTGGGGGAGGTGTTGCGGTCGAAGGTGGACGGTGCGTGGGCGTTGCACGAGGTGACGGCGGAGCGGTGTCCTGACCTGGCGGCGTTCGTGGTGTACTCCTCGGTGTCGGGTCTGGTGGGCAACGCCGGTCAGGCGAACTACGCGGCGGCGAACACCTTCCTGGACGCGTTGGCGCAGGAGCGGTCGGCCCGGGGGCTGCCGGGTCTGTCGCTGGCCTGGGGGTTGTGGGAGCAGGAGTCCGGCATGACCGCCGGCCTCGACGACACGGCCTTCCAGCGCTTCGAGCGGTACGGCATCGGAAGGATCCCGTCCGAGCAGGGCATGGCGCTGTTCGACGAGGCATGGCGGGGAAGCGAGCCGGCCGTGGCACCGCTGGTGCTCGACTCGGCCCGACTGCACGCGAGGGCCGCCGCGGTCGACCTGCCACCGCTGCTGCGCGGCCTCGTCTCCGCCCCGGCCCGGCGTACGGCGGCCCCGGCCTCGGCACCGAGGACGGCGGGCGCCTCCACCTGGACCGAGCGGATCGCGGGGGCGGCCGGAGGACGCGGCCTCGACGTCGTGAAGGACCTCCTGTGCCAGGAGATCGCCGACGTCCTCGGCCACCAGGGGACCGGGGCCATCGACACCGGCGCGGAGTTCCGGGGGCTCGGCCTCGATTCCCTCACCCTGGTCGAACTGCGCAACCGGCTCAACGCGGCCACCGGACTCAGGCTCCCCGTCAACGTGCTGTTCGACCAGCCCACACCGGACGAGCTGGCCGCCCACCTCCTGGCGGCCCTCGAACCCGAGCAACCGGACCCGGTCTCGCGCATCCTCGCGGACGCCGACCGGATGGAGGAGGCGTTGAAGCACTTCGCCGGCGAGCGCGAGGACCGCACCAGGGTCACCGACCGACTGACCCGGATCCTGCGCGCCTGGCAGCGGGAACAGGGCGAACCCGCCGAACCCGCCGACGACCTCGACCACGTGACCGACGACGAACTCTTCGACGCGCTCGACAACGAACTGTCGCGCTGAGGTAAGGGAAAGGTGAGCCCCATGTCCAACGAAGCCAAGCTCCGCGACTACCTCAAGCGCGCCACGGCGGACCTGCGCGAGGCACGACAGCAGACCAGGGAACTGGAGGAGAAGGCCCACGAACCCATCGCGATCGTGGGGATGGGGTGCCGGTACCCGGGCGGGGTGAAGTCGCCGGAGGACCTGTGGCAGCTGCTCTCGGAGGGGCGCGACGCGATCTCCGGCCTCCCCGAGGGACGGGGATGGAACCTGGACGGCTCCCGCGCTCCGGACCTGGAGCAGTCCCAGGACCAGGACGCGCGGGACCTCGGCCGGATCCCCACCCGGGGCGGGGGCTTCCTGCACGACGCGGACCTGTTCGACGCGGGGTTCTTCGGTGTCTCGCCGCTTGAGGCGGAGGCGATGGATCCGCAGCAGCGGTTGCTGCTGGAGGTGTCGTGGGAGGCGCTGGAGCGGGCGGGGATCCGTCCCGACAGCCTGAAGGGCAGTGCGACCGGCGTCTTCACCGGACTGATCTCCGGGGAGTACGTCTCCCGGCTGTCCTCCGTCCCCGCCGAGGCCGAGGGCTACGCCGGTACGGGGAACACGGCCAGTGTCGCGTCCGGCCGGGTGTCCTACGTGCTGGGGCTGGAGGGCCCGGCGGTGTCGGTGGACACGGCGTGCTCGTCGTCGCTGGTGGCGCTGCACCTGGCGGTGCAGTCGCTGCGGCGCGGTGAGTGCTCGATGGCGCTGGCCGGCGGTGTCACCGTCATGGCGGGCCCGTCCACGCTCGTCGAACTCGGCAAACAGGGCGGCCTATCCCCGGACGGCCGGTGCCGGGCGTTCGGTGAGGAGGCCGACGGCACGGGGTTCGGTGAGGGCTGTGGCGTTCTGGTGTTGGAGCGGTTGTCGGACGCTCGGCGGGCGGGGCGTCGGGTGTTGGGGGTGGTGCGGGGTTCGGCGGTGAACCAGGACGGTGCGTCGAACGGGTTGACGGCGCCGAGTGGTCGGGCGCAGGTGCGGGTGGTGCGTGGGGCGTTGGGGGATGCCGGGTTGGCGGCGGGTGACGTCGATGCGGTGGAGGCGCACGGGACGGGGACGCGGTTGGGTGATCCGATCGAGGCGCAGGCGTTGCTGTCCGCGTACGGGGCGGGGCGTGAGGCGCCGTTGTGGCTGGGGTCGGTGAAGTCGAACATCGGTCATACCCAGGCCGCGGCGGGTGTGGCGGGTGTGATGAAGATGGTGCTGGCGATGCGGCACGGGGTGTTGCCGCGGACGTTGCACGCGGAGGTGCCGTCGTCGCGTGTGGACTGGTCATCGGGCGGGGTGGAGCTGCTGGCGCAGGCGCGGGAGTGGCCTGAGGTGGGCCGGCCGCGGCGGGCGGGCGTGTCGTCGTTCGGGATCAGTGGGACGAACGCGCACGTGATCGTGGAAGGCGTCGCCGACGAGGTAACTGTCCTTGAAGACAGCCCTGTTGAGGGATCCGGTGTGGTGCCGTGGGTGGTGTCCGGTCGGTCGGTGGAGGCGTTGCGGGCGCAGGCGGGCCGGCTGGCGGAGCACCTGACGGAGCGCCCGGAGCGCGGGGCGGCCAGTGTCGGGTGGTCGCTGGTCTCGCAGCGTTCGCTGTTCGAGCAGCGCGCGGTGGTGACGGGCGCCGGCCGTGCGGAACTGCTCGCGGGACTGCGCGTCCTGGCCGAGGGCGGCACCGCGGACAACGTCACCGTCACGCCCCCCACCACACCCCCCGACGGCCGGCGCGGCACCGTCTTCGTCTTCCCCGGCCAGGGCTCCCAGTGGGCAGGCATGGCACGGGAACTGCTCGCCGGTTCACCGGCGTTCGAGGAACAGCTCCGCGCCTGCGACCGGGCCCTGGCCCCGTACGTCGACTGGTCCCTGCTCGACGTGCTGAACGGCGTCGACGGCGCACCCGCGCTGCACCGGGTCGACGTCGTCCAGCCGGCCCTCTGGGCCGTGATGATCGGACTGGCCGCGGTCTGGCGCTCCCTGGGCGTGAGCCCCGACGCGGTGGTGGGCCACTCCCAGGGCGAGATCGCCGCCGCCCATGTCGCGGGAGCGCTGTCCCTGGAGGACTCGGCCAAGATCGTCGCCATCCGCAGCCGGGCCCTGCTGCGCCTGGCGGGCACCGGCGGCATGGTCTCCGTCGCGGCCCCGGTCGAGGAGGTGCGCGCACTGCTGGCCACCATCGAGGGCCATGCCGAGATCGCCGCGGTCAACGGCCCCTCCTCGACCGTGGTCTCGGGCGGCCCCGAGGCCCTCGACCTGCTCACGGCCCACTGCGAGGCACGCGGGATCGTGAGCCGCCGCATCGACGTCGACTACGCCTCCCACTCCGCGAGCGTCGAGCCGCTGCGCGAGCAGCTCCTGGCGGAGCTGGCCGGGATCACCCCCACGACCTGCGACACCGCCTTCTACTCCAGCGTCACCGCGACCGCCCTCGACACCGCGCGGCTGGACGCCGACTACTGGTACGAGAACCTCCGGCGGCCCATCCGGTTCCAGGAGGCCGTCCAGGCCGCGGCCGACGGCGGCCACGGGTTCGTCGTGGAAGCCAGCCCGCACCCCGTCCTGACCGCCGGCATCGAGGAGACCCTCGGCGGCGAGCGGGTCGTCGTGGGCTCCCTGCGCCGGGACCACCCGGCCGTCCGGCAGATCCTCACGAACGCGGCCCGCCTCCACACCGGCGGACTGCCCGTCGACTGGTCCCCGTTCTTCGCCGGGGCGCGGCCGGTGGAGCTGCCGACGTACGCCTTCCAGCGCCGGTCCTACTGGCTGAAGGAGGACACGGCCGTCGCGGACGTGGCCTCGGCGGGTCTCGAGACGCTGGGGCACCCGCTGCTGGGCGCGGCGGTCGAGCGGCCCGACGGGAAGGGCTGGGTGTTCACCGGCCGCCTCTCGCCCACGACCCACCCCTGGGCCGCGGACGTTCCGCACGCCGTGCTGCTCGAACTGGCACTGGCCGCGGCCGACCGGGCCGGGTGCGACCGGCTGGAGCGGCTGACCGTCGAGACGCCCCTGAGCCTCGGACGGACCACGACCGACGTGCAGGTCGTGGTCGAGGAGCTGGGCCGCGGCCGCTGCTCCCTCGCCGTCTTCTCGCGGGCTTCCGGAACCTGGATCCGGCACGCCACCGGGGAACTGACCGAGACCCCGGTCGACGCCGGGAGTGCCACCGCCGTCGCCGCGGGCCCGGACCACGACGTCCTCCGGGCGGAGGTGGAACTCCCGGCCCACGCCGACCCCGTGGGGTACGGCGTGCACCCGGTGCTGCTGGCCGCCGCCCTGCGGCCGTTCGCCGGAACCGGTGAGCCCCGCGCCTGGTCCGGGGTCGAGCTGTACGCCACCGGGGCCACCGCGCTGCACGTGTCGCTGACGCCCACGGGCGCCGGCACCGCGCGGGTGTCGGCGGTGGACGCGATGGGCGAACCGGTGCTCAGCATCGGTGAAGTGACGGTGAGTCAGAACACCGAGGATGCGGCCGAGGTGCAGGGCCACGACGACCTGCTCCACCTGGACTGGACCGCACTCGGCGGCCACGCCGTCCGGCCGTCCTCCGAAGACTCCTGGGGCGTGCTCGGCTCCGCCGACGCGTTCGCTCTGCCCGGTGCCGTGGCGTACCCCGACCCGGCCGCCCTGGCCCGGGCCGCCGAGGTGCCCGGCACCGTGATCCTTCCCTGCCTGGACGTGGAGGGGGAGGGGCGGGACGTGCCCGGCGCGGCCCGTGCCGTCGCCCAGCGCGTCCTGGAGGTGCTGCAGGACTGGCTGGCGGAGGGGCGGTCGGCCCGCTCGCGCCTCGTGGTCCTCACCCGCGGGGCCGTCGCCACCGCCCCCGACGAGGGCGTGAGCGCGCTGTCCGCCTCGGTCCTGTGGGGTCTGCTGCGCTCCGCCCAGACCGAACACCCGGACCGCTTCGTCCTCCTGGACGTCGACACCGACCCGGACCGCGAGGTCCTGGCCGCGGCCCTCGCGAGCGGCGAGCCGCAACTCGCCCTGCGCGACGGCACCCTGCTCGCCCCCCGACTCACCCGGACGGCGCCGGCCGAACTCCGGTCCCCGGTGTCGTTGGATCCGGAGGGGGCGGTGCTGGTGGTCGGTGGTACGGGGGTGCTGGGGGCGTTGCTGGCGCGTCATCTGGTGGTGGCGCGCGGGGTGCGGCACCTGGTGCTGGTGAGCCGTCGGGGTGCGGAGGCGCCCGGGGCGGCGGGGCTGCGGGACGAGCTGTTGGAGCTGGGCGCCCGCAGTGTGGTGGTGCGGGCGTGCGACGCGGCCGACCGGACGGCGCTGGAGGTGCTGGTCGACGAGGTGTCGGCACAGCGGCCGCTGACGGGTGTGTTCCATCTGGCGGGTGTGCTGCGGGACGAGGCGCTGGTGTCGCTGGGCGCGGAGGCGCTGGGGGAGGTGTTGCGGTCGAAGGTGGACGGTGCGTGGGCGTTGCACGAGGTGACGGCGGAGCGGTGCCCCGGGCTGGCGGCCTTCGTGGTGTACTCCTCGGTGTCGGGCCTGATCGGCGGTGCCGGTCAGGCGAACTACGCGGCGGCGAACACCTTCCTGGACGCGTTGGCGCAGGAGCGGTCGGCCCGGGGGCTGCCGGGTCTGTCGCTGGCGTGGGGGTTGTGGGAGCAGGAGTCCGGCATGACCGCCGGCCTCGACGAGGGCGATCTCGGCCGCATCCGGCGCTCCGGTGTCCTGCCCCTGTCCACGCCGCGGGCGCTCGCCCTCCTCGACCTCGCGATCGGCGCCGGCCGGCCCGTGGTGGCTCCCGTGCGCCTGGACACCGTCGGCCTGCGCGAGCGCTCCGCCGGGCCGGTGCCCTCCGTGCTGCGTCGACTCGTACGCCGCCCGCGCCGGATCGCGGCCACCGGCGCCGAGTCGTTCTCCCTGGCCGGCCTGCTGTCCGGCGGCCGGGAGGACGAGCGGGGCCGCCGCCTGCTCGACCAGCTGCGCGACCAGCTGCTCGAACACCCCGAGGTCTCCCACGCGGTCCCCGTCCTGGTGCGGGCCGACGATCCCGTGGAACAGGAGCGGACGCAGGGGCGGACGACGGCTCGGGCCGAGACCAGGCTCATCGCCTACGTCCTGCCCAGCCCGTCCCCGACGGTGCTCCAGGAGCTCCGCGACCGCCTGCCGGCCCACCTCGCCGCCGCCGAGATCCTCGGTGCCGACGAGCCGCAGGCCCGGGAGGCGGTCCTCTGCGGGCTCTTCGCCGAACTGCTCGGCCTCACCCGGGTGGCGCCCGGCGACAGCTTCTTCGACATCGGCGGCCAGTCCCTCCTCGCCACCCGCCTGATCAGCCGCGTCCGCGGTGTGCTCGACGCCGAGATCCAGCCCGGCGAGCTGTTCGAGCACCCGAGCCCGGGCGCCCTGGCACTCCGTCTCGGCCGTGGAACCGGGGAGCGGCGCACCCGCCTCGCGCCCGTCTCCCGGCCGGACGTCCTGCCCCTCTCCTTCGCGCAGCAACGCCTCTGGTTCCAGCACAAGTTGGAGGGCCCGTCGGCGACGTACAACGTGCCGCTCGCGCTGTGGATGTCGGGCGAACCGGACCCGGTGGCGCTGGCGGCCGCGCTGAACGACGTGGTGGGCCGGCACGAGTCGCTGCGGACGGTGTTCGCGGAGGTGGACGGCGAGCCGTGCCAGCGGGTGCTGGCCGAGTTCGAGGTGCCGTTGGAGACGCGGCGGATCGAAACCGCCGACCTGCGCGAGGAGTTGGCCGAGGCGTCCCGGTACGCCTTCGACCTGGCGGCCGAAGTGCCCATCCGGTCCTGGCTGTTCGGTACCGGCCCGACCGAGCACGTGCTGCTCGTCGTGCTGCACCACATCGCGGGCGACGGGTGGTCCATGGTGCCGCTGGCCCGCGACCTGGCCGAGGCCTACGCGGCCCGACTCGACGGTGCGGCGCCGCGGTGGGAGCCGCTGCCGGTGCAGTACGCGGACTACACCCTCTGGCAGCGGGACCTCCTGGGTGAGGCGGACGACCCCGACAGCCTCTTCGGAGGCCAAGTGGACTACTGGCGGCGGAAGTTGGCCGACCTCCCGACCGAGGTGAGCGCCCCCGCCGACCGCGCGCGGCCCGCCGTGGCCTCGTACGCCGGAGATGTGACCCCCTTCGCGCTCGACCCGGACCTGCACCGCGCGCTGAGCGAACTGGCCCGCGCCCACGACGCCACCGTCTTCATGGTCCTGCAGGCCGCTCTCGCCGCCCTGCTGACCCGGCTCGGCGCCGGCACCGACATCCCGCTCGGCAGCGGCATCGCCGGCCGGACCGACGAGGCGCTCGACCGGCTGGTGGGCTTCTTCGTCAACATGCTGGTCCTGCGCACGGACACCTCCGGCGACCCGTCGTTCGCCGAACTCGTCGGCCGGGTACGGGAAACCAGCCTCGCGGCCTACGCGCACCAGGACGTCCCCTTCGAGTCCCTGGTCGAGGAGATCAACCCGCACCGCTCGACCGCCCACCACCCGCTGTTCCAGGTGGCCCTGACCCTGCAGAACAACGAGCAGGCCCGGTTCGGCATGCCCGGACTCGACGTCCGCCCGGAACTCGTCGGCACCGGGACCGCCCGCTTCGACCTCTTCTTCAGCCTGACGGAGAGCCACGGCGCGAACGGCGAACCCACCGGCATCGACGCCTACGTCGAGTACGCCACGGAGCTCTTCGACGCCTCCACCGTCGACGCCCTGATCCACCGGTGGACCGCGTTCATGCGCGCCCTGGTCCGCGACCCCGCGGCCCCCATCGGCGAAGCGGACATCGTCACCCCGGGGGAGCACGCGCGGATCACCGGATGGAGCGCCGGCCCCGTCCGCGACACCACCGGATCGAGCCTGCCGGGGCTCTTCGCCGCCCAGGTCGCCCGCACCCCCGACGCGACGGCCCTGGTCTGCGAGGACGTCGAACTGACCTACCGGGAGCTGGACGCCCGCGCCAACCGGATCGCCCACTGGCTGCGCGCCCGGGGCATCGGTGCCGAGCAGCACGTGGCCGTCCTCTACGAGCGCTCGCCCGAGCAGATCGCGGCCGTCCTCGGCGTCCTCAAGGCGGGCGCCGCCTACGTCCCCCTCGACCCCGAGTACCTCGCCGAACGGGTCGGCCACATCCTGGCCGACGCCGCCCCGGAGCTGATCCTGACCACCCGGGCGCTCGCCGACACGATCGGCACCCTGCACGACGGCACCGAGGCGGTGGCCACCGACGACCCCGGGACGGCCGCCGCCCTGGCCGGCTGCCCCGACCACGCCCCGGAGCCCGCCGCACCGCCGCACCCCGGCCACCCGGCCTACGTCATCCACACCTCCGGCTCCACCGGCGTGCCCAAGGGCGTCGTCGTCACCCACCAGGGCCTCGGCAGCCTGGCGAGCACCCTGCTGCGACAGTGCGCGGTCACCCCCGACTCCCGGGTGCTCCAGCTGTCGTCACCCGGCTTCGACGCGGCCGTCCTCGAACTGACCATGGCCTTCGCGGCCGGCGCCACCCTCGTCCTGGGCGGCCGGGACCGCCTCGTCGGCGCCGAACTGGCCGACGTCCTGGCCGACCGCCGGATCACCCACGCGCTCATCCCGCCGTCCGTGCTCGGCACCCTGCCGGCCGGATCCGCCGAGGCGCTCACCGGGTTCCGCACCCTGATCGTGGGAGCCGAGGCGTGCGGCACCGACCTGGTGCGGACCTGGTCGCCGGGACGCCGCATGGTCAACGCCTACGGCCCGACCGAGTCCACGGTCGTCGCGGCCATCAGCGAGCCGCTCGCCGGCGGTGACGTACCGATCGGACGCCCCGTCGACAACACCCGGGTCCGGGTCCTGGACGAACGCCTGCGGCCGGTGCCCCCGGGCGTCCCCGGCGAGCTGTACCTGGCGGGCGCGGGCCTGGCCCGCGGCTACCTCGACCGGCCCGGGCTCAGCGCCCAGCGCTTCGTGGCCGATCCGTTCGGCCCGGCCGGCACCCGGATGTACCGCACGGGCGACGTCGTGCGCTGGACGGCGGAGGGACAGCTCGAGTACCTGGGCCGGGCCGACCAGCAGGTCAAGGTCCGCGGCTTCCGGATCGAACCCGGCGAGATCGAGGCCGTCCTGCGCGAGCAGTCCGGCGTCGCCCAGGCCGTGGTGGTGGTCCGCGAGGACCGCGAGGGCGACCCGCGGCTCGTCGCGTACATCGTGCCCGAGGGCGAGGCCGCCGAGGACGACCAGGTGGACGAGTGGCGCGAGATCTACGACGACGTCTACGGCGGTGCCGGGACGGAGACCCCCGGGTTCGGCCAGGACTTCACCGGCTGGAACAGCTCCTACACCGGCGAGCCGATCCCGCTCGACGAGATGCGCGACTGGCGTGACGCCGCGGTGCGGCGCATCACGGAACGCGCGCCCCGGCGCGTCCTGGAGATCGGCGTCGGCTCCGGCCTGCTCTTCGGCCCGCTGGCCCCCCGGACCGAGACCTACTGGGCGACGGACTTCTCCGCGCCCGTGATCGAACGCCTCACCGCCCAGTGCGAGACCGCCGGACTCGCCGACCGGGTACGGCTGCTGTGCCGTCCCGCCGACGTCGTGGACGACATCCCGGCCGAGTACTTCGACACCGTCGTCCTCAACTCGATCATCCAGTACTTCCCCGACGCCGACTACCTGGCCCGGGTCCTGGACGGCGCGCTCGGCCGGCTCGCCCCCGGCGGGCGCATCGTCGTGGGCGACGTCCGCCACCGCGGCTCGCTGCGCGCCTTCCAGACCGGGATCCACCTCGGCCACGCGGCGGAGGACAGCACCGGCGAGCAGCTCAGGGCGGCCGTGGAACACGCGGTGATCATGGAGAAGGAACTGGTCATCGACCCGGACTTCTTCACCGTCTGGGCGCGCCGCCACCCCGAGGCGGTGGTCGGCGTCGACATCCGGCTCAAGCGCGGCGCCCACCACAACGAGCTGACCAGGCACCGCTACGAGGTCGTCCTGCACAAGGCGGACGGGACCGCCCGCGCCGAGTCCCTCGCGGACGTGCCGGAACTCGTCTGGGGCCGCGATCTCACCAGCCTCCAGGACCTGGCGGGCCTGGACGCCCTCACGTCCGGGGCCGGGCCGGTCCGGGTCACGGGCCTGGTCAACAGCCGTCTGACCGGAGAGGTCGCGGCGGCGGAGGAACTCGCGCACGAGGCGTCGCCGCAGCGGCTCCGCGCCCGGCTGAGCGCGGGGCGGGCCGACGGGAACACGCCCGAGGCCGTCGACCCGGAGGCCCTGCACGCGTGGGGCGAGCGGCACGGCTGCCAGGTGCTGACCACCTGGGCGCCCGGCGCGCCGGACGCCCTCGACGCCGTACTCGTTCCCGGCGGGCGCGCGGACGCCGTCTACACGGACGTGCACCGACCGGCGTACACCCAGGACAAGCCCCTGTCGGCCCTGGTGAACAACCCCCTGGGCTCCCGGACGACCGGACGGGTCCTGGCCGGGCTGCGGGACGCCCTGCGGCAACGGCTGCCCGAGTACATGGTGCCGTCCGCCGTCATCGCCCTCGACGCGCTGCCGCTCACCTCCAGCGGAAAGCTCGACCGGCGGGCCCTCCCGGCTCCCGACTACGCGTCGCGGTCGGCACGCGGGCCCCGTACGCCGCGCGAGGAGATCCTCTGCGGCCTGTTCGCGGAGGTGCTGGGGGTCGAACGGGTCGGGATCGACGACGACTTCTTCGACCTGGGCGGTCATTCGCTGCTGGCGACGCGGCTGGTGAGTCGTGTGCGGTCGGTGCTGGGTGTGGAGCTGCCGTTGCGTGCGGTGTTCGAGTCGCCGACGGTGGCGGGGATGGTCGAGCGGCTGGGCTCGGGTGGTGTGGCGCGCCCGGAGCTGGTGGCGGGTGTGCGGCCGGAGCGGTTGCCGTTGTCGTTCGCTCAGCAGCGCCTGTGGTTCCTGCACCGGTTGGAGGGGCCGTCGGCGACGTACAACATGCCGTTGGGGCTGCGGTTGTCCGGTGTGCTGGACCGGGGCGCGTTGGCGGCCGCATTGGATGACGTGGTGGGCCGGCACGAGTCGTTGCGGACGGTGTTCGCGGAGGTGGACGGGGAGCCGTGCCAGCGGGTGCTGACCGGGGTGCGGGTGCCGTTCGAGGTGTCCGAGGTCGAACCCGCCGGTCTGGATGCGGCGTTGGCGGGCGCGGCGCGGTACGCCTTCGATCTGGCGGCGGAAGTGCCCATCCGGGCATGGTTGTTCGGTACCGGTCCGTCCGAGCACGTGCTGCTCGTGGTGCTGCACCACATCGCGGGCGACGGGTGGTCCATGGTGCCGCTGGCCCGCGACCTGGCGGAGGCCTACGCGGCCCGGCTGGAGGGTGCGGCGCCGGGGTGGGAGTCGTTGCCGGTGCAGTACGCGGACTACACGCTGTGGCAGCGTGAGGTCCTGGACGGCGTACGGGAGGATGAAGTCGCCTATTGGCGTGGGCAGTTGGCCGGACTTCCGGAGGAGGTGAGCCCGCCGGCCGACCGTGCCCGGCCGGCGGTGGCCTCGTACGCGGGAGAGACGGCGTCGTTCGAGCTGAGCCCGGCTCTGCACCGTGCCGTCGGTGAGGTGGCGCGTGCCCACGACGCCACGGTGTTCATGGTGCTCCAGGCGGCGTTGGCCGTGCTGTTGTCCCGGTTGGGTGCGGGGGAGGACGTCCCCATCGGTTCGCCGGTGGCGGGGCGTTCGGACGAGGCGCTGGACGATCTGGTCGGGTTCTTCGTGAACACGCTGGTGCTGCGGACGGACGTGTCGGGTGATCCGTCGTTCGCCGAGCTGGTGGGTCGGGTGCGTGAGGCGGGTCTGGGTGCGCTGGCGCACCAGGACGTGCCGTTCGAGTACCTGGTGGAGGAGTTGAACCCCCGGCGGTCGGCGGCGCGGCATCCGTTGTTCCAGGTGATGCTGGCGTTGCAGAACACCGAGCAGGCCCGGTTCGAGCTGCCGGGCCTGGAGGTGGCCGTGGAGCCGGTGGGCACGGGCGTGTCCCGGGTCGACCTCACCCTCAGCCTCGCTGAGGACCCTGACGGCGGGATGCGCGGGGTCGCGGAGTTCGCGACGGACCTGTTCGACCGGTCCACCGTCGAGGTGCTCCTCGACCGGTGGGTGCGGCTGCTGGAGGGCTTGACCGCGCGGCCGGAACTGCCGGTGGCCCAGGCCGACATCCTCACCCCCGAGGAGCGCCGGCAGCTCCTGTCGGGCCGGAACGACACCGCCCTGCCCGCGCGCAGCCTGGTCGAGGCCTTCCGGGCGCAGGTCGAGCGGGCCCCGGACGCCGTCGCGGTCGTCGCCGACGGCACCCGGCTCACGTACGCCCAGCTCGACGAGCGGGCGGACCGCCTCGCCGGTGAGCTGATCGGCCGTGGTGTCGGCGCGGAACGCCTGGTGGCCATCGCCATGCCGCGGTCGATCGGTTTCGTGGTCGCGGTGCTGGCCGTGGTCAAGGCCGGCGGAATGTACCTGTCGCTCGACGCGCGGTACCCGGAGAGCCAGGTCCGCAGGATGTGGGCGGACAACGACGTCAACCTGCTGCTGACCGACGCGCCGACCCGCGTCCCGGCCTTCGTGCCCGGGGACCAGGTGCTGCTCGTCCGGGACGACGCCGCGCACCTCCCGTCCACGGCTCCGTCCGCCCCGCCCGCCGGCGACCGCGGCGCGTCCCCCGACCCCGACCGACTGGCCTGCGTCATCTACACGTCCGGATCCACCGGCACCCCGAAGGGCATCGGGCTCACCCACGCCGACATCACGTCCCTGGCCGACGACCCCGTGGTCGGCGGGTACCCCGCACGGGTGCTCCTCCACTCGCCGACCGCCTGGGACGCCCTGCCGTTCGAGCTGTGGATGCCCCTGCTGCTCGGCGGCCGCGTCGTCATCGCCCCCGACGTGCCGCTGGACGGACCGCATCTGCGCGACATCGTCCGCGACCACGGCATCACCTCGATGTGGATCACCGCGGGACTGTTCAAGGCGATGGCCGAGGACCATCCCGACTGCTTCGCGTCCATGCGCCAGGTCTTCACCGGCGGTGAGGTCGTCCCGCAGGGCCCGGTGCGGCGCGTCATGGCGGCCTGCCCGGACCTCACCGTGGTCAACGGCTACGGACCGGGCGAGACCACGACCTTCGCCACCCTGCACGCGATGGCGCCCGGCCACGACCCCGAGCCGCCCCTGCCGATCGGCCGGCCGATCACCGGCAAGCAGGTGTACGTCCTCGACGAGCGCCTCGGCCTGGTGCCGCCCGGCGTGGTGGGCGAGCTGTACGTCGCCGGCGCCGGCATGGCGCGCGGGTACCTGGGGCAGCCGGGGCTGAGCGCCCAGCGCTTCGTGGCGAACCCGTACGGCCCGGCCGGCAGCCGCATGTACCGCACGGGCGACCTCGCCCGCTGGAACCGGGACGGCCTGCTGGAGTTCGCGGGCCGGGCCGACCACCAGGTCAAGATCCGGGGCTTCCGGATCGAACCGGGCGAGATCGAGTCGGGGCTGCGGCGCTGCGTCGGAGTGGCACACGCCACCGTCGTCGTCCACACCGTCCGGGAGGGAGACGTCCGTCTCGTCGCCTACGTGGTGACCGAGCCCGGCACCGGGTTCGACCCGGCCGCGGTCGCCGGGGAACTGCGCGGGCGGCTCCCGGAGTACATGGTCCCCTCGCTGATCACGGCCGTCCCCGCCATACCCCTGACGCCGAACGGGAAGGTGGACCGGGCCGCGCTGCCGGCGCCCGACTTCGGCGCGTTGGTGTCGGAGGGCGGCCGGGGGCCCCGTTCGGCGCGCGAGGCGGCGCTGTGCGAGGTGTTCGCGGAGGTGCTGGGGGTCGAACGGGTCGGGATCGACGACGACTTCTTCGACCTGGGAGGTCATTCGCTGCTGGTGATGCGGCTGATGGGCCGTGTCCGTGAACGGCTGGGCGCGGAGCTGCCGTTGCGTGCGGTGTTCGAGTCGCCGACGGTGGCGGGGCTGGTCGAGCGGCTGGCTTCGGGTGCTGTGACGCGCCCGGAGTTGGTGGCGGGTGCGCGGCCGGAGCGGTTGCCGTTGTCGTTCGCGCAGCAGCGGCTGTGGTTCCTGCACCGGTTGGAGGGGCCGTCGGCGACGTACAACATGCCGTTGGGGCTGCGGTTGTCCGGTGTGCTGGACCGGGGCGCGTTGGCGGCCGCGTTGGATGACGTGGTGGGCCGGCACGAGTCGCTGCGGACGGTGTTCGCCGAAGTGGACGGCGAGCCGTGCCAGCGGGTGCTGACCGGGGTCCGGGTGCCGTTCGAGGTTCGTGAGGTCGAACCCGCCGACCTGCATGGAGAGTTGGCCGAGGCGGCGCGGTACGCCTTCGATCTGGCGGCGGAAGTGCCCATCCGGGCATGGTTGTTCGGCACCGGTCCGTCGGAGCACGTGTTGCTCGTGGTGTTGCACCACATCGCGGGCGACGGGTGGTCCATGGCACCGTTGGCCCGCGACCTGGCCGAGGCGTACACGGCCCGACTCGACGGTGCGGCGCCCGGGTGGGAGCCGCTGCCGGTGCAGTACGCGGACTACACGCTGTGGCAGCGCGAGGTCCTGGACGAGGTGCGCGACGACCAGATCGCCTACTGGCGCAGCCAGTTGGCGGAGCTCCCGCAGGAGGTGAGCCTGGCCGCCGACCGCGTGCGACCCGCGGTCGCCTCGTACGCGGGTGATGTGACCACCTTCGTCCTCGACCCGGACCTGCACCGCGCACTGGGCGAGCTCGCCCGGTCGTCGAACGCCACGTTGTTCATGGTGCTCCAGGCGGGTCTCGCCGTGCTGTTGTCCCGGTTGGGTGCGGGGGAGGATGTCCCCATCGGTTCGCCGGTGGCGGGGCGTTCGGACGAGGCGTTGGACGATCTGGTCGGGTTCTTCGTGAACACGCTGGTGCTGCGGACGGACGTGTCGGGTGATCCGTCGTTCGCCGAGCTGGTGGGTCGGGTGCGTGAGGCGGGTCTGGGTGCGCTGGCGCACCAGGACGTGCCGTTCGAGTACCTGGTGGAGGAGTTGAACCCCCGGCGGTCGGCGGCGCGGCATCCGTTGTTCCAGGTGATGCTGGCCTTGCAGAACACCGAGCAGGCCCGGTTCGAGCTGCCCGGCCTGGAGGTGGCGGAGGAACCGGTGGGCACGGGAGTGTCCCGGATGGACCTCACCCTCAGCCTCGCCGAGGAGCCCGGCGGCGGGATGCGGGGCATCGCGGAGTTCGCGACGGACCTGTTCGACCGGGCCACCGTCGAGGGGTTCCTGGGCCGGTGGGTGCGGCTGTTGCAGGGGTTGACCGCGCGGCCGGAGCTGCCGGTCGGCCAGGTCGACATCCTCACGTCCGAGGAGCGCCGGCAGCTGCTGTCGGGCTGGAACGACACCGGCCGGGACGTGCCGGCGACGACCGTGACGGAGCTGTTCGCCGCGCAGGCGACCCGGACTCCCGGGGCCACGGCCCTGGTCGCCGGGACGACACGGCTGAGCTACGCGCAGCTCGACGCCCGGGCCAACCGGATCGCCCACTGGCTCCTCGCCCGGGGCGTCCGACCGGGCGACACGGTGGCCGTGGCGCTGCCCAGGTCGCTCGAACTGGTCACCGTGCTCCTGGCCACGCACAAGGCCGGTGCCGCGTACCTGCCGCTGGACCTGGACTACCCGGCGGAGCGCACCGCGTTCATGTGCCGTGACACGGAGCCCGCGTACGTGGTCGACGACCTCGACCTGATCCGCGGGCTGCTCGACGGGGAGGACGGCGACGCCACCGAGCCGGCCGTCGCCCGGCACCCCGGCCTTCCCGCCTACGTGATCTACACCTCGGGTTCCACCGGGCGCCCCAAGGGCGTTGTCGTTCCGCACCGGGCCATCGTCAACCGGCTGCTGTGGATGCAGGACGAGTACCGGCTCGGCCCCGACGACCGGGTCCTCCAGAAGACACCGTCGAGTTTCGACGTCTCCGTCTGGGAGTTCTTCTGGCCGCTCGTCACCGGCGCCACGCTCGTGGTCGCGGAACCCGGAGGCCACCGGGACCCGGCGTACCTGAGCCGGCTGATCCAGGCGGAGGCCGTCACCACCGTCCACTTCGTGCCGTCCATGCTGGAGGCGTTCCTCGCCGACGAGTCCGCCGCCCACTGCACCGGCCTGACCCGGGTGATGTGCAGCGGGGAAGCGCTCCCGGCGGACCTGGCCGCGTGGTTCCACGGCACGCTGCCCCACGCGGAGCTGCACAACCTCTACGGTCCGACCGAGGCCGCGGTGGACGTCACCTCCTGGCACAGCGTCGCCGACCCGGGGGTCGTACCCATCGGCCGGCCGGTCTGGAACACCCGCCTGTACGTGCTCGACGCGGCGCTGCGACCGGTGGCTCCCGGCGCCCCCGGCGAGTTGTACATCGCCGGAGTCCAGTTGGCCGACGGCTATCTGAGGCGGCCGGGGGTGACGGCCGAGCGGTTCGTGGCGAACCCCTTCGGCGCACCCGGCGAACGGATGTACCGCACGGGAGACCTCGCCCGCTGGACGACCGGCGGCGTCCTCCGTTTCCTCGGCCGGGCCGACCAGCAGGTCAAGATCCGGGGCTTCCGGATCGAGCCGGCCGAGATCGAGGCGGCCCTCACCACCCATCCGGCGGTCCACCGGGCCCTGGTGGTCGCCCGGGAGAACGACCTGGTGGCCTACGCGGTGCCGGAGGAGAACGCCGGGATCGACGCCCGGCAGCTCCGGGAACACCTGCGGGCCACCTTGCCGGAGCACATGATCCCGGCGGCCGTCGTCCCCCTGGACCGGCTTCCCCTGACGCCGAGCGGGAAGGTGGACCGGGCCGCGCTGCCGGTGCCCGACTTCGGCGCGTTGGTGTCGGAGGGCGGCCGGGGGCCCGGTTCGGCGCGCGAGGCGGCGCTGTGCGAGGTGTTCGCGGAGGTGCTGGGGGTCGAACGGGTCGGGATCGACGACGACTTCTTCGACCTGGGCGGCCATTCGCTGCTGGCGACGCGGCTGGTGAGTCGGGTGCGGTCGGTGCTGGGCGTGGAGCTGCCGTTGCGTGCGGTGTTCGAGTCGCCGACGGTGGCGGGGATGGTCGAGCGTTTGGGCTCGGGTGGTGTGGTGCGGCCGGAGTTGGTGGCGGGTGCGCGGCCGGAGCGGTTGCCGTTGTCGTTCGCTCAGCAGCGCCTGTGGTTCCTGCACCGGTTGGAGGGGCCGTCGGCGACGTACAACATGCCGTTGGCCATGCGCCTGTCGGGCGCGTTGGACCGGGGTGCGTTGGCGGCGGCGTTGGATGACGTGGTGGGCCGGCACGAGTCGCTGCGGACGGTGTTCGCGGAGGTGGACGGGGAGCCGTGCCAGCGGGTGCTGACCGGGGTGCGGGTGCCGTTCGAGGTGTCCGAGGTCGAACCCGCCGACCTGCGCCGGGAGTTGGACGAGGCCGCGCGGTACGCGTTCGACCTCTCGTCCGAACTGCCCATCCAGTCCTGGCTGTTCGCTACCGGCCCGTCGGAGCACGTGCTGCTCGTGGTGCTGCACCACATCGCGGGCGACGGGTGGTCCATGGCGCCGCTGGCCCGCGACCTGGCGGAGGCCTATGCGGCCCGGCTGGAGGGTGTGGCGCCGGAGTGGGAGCCGTTGCCGGTGCAGTACGCGGACTACACGCTGTGGCAGCGTGAGGTCCTGGACGGCGTGCTCGACGGCCAGATCGCCTACTGGAGTGGTCAGTTGGCGGGTCTTCCCGAGGAGGTGAGCCCGCCCGCGGACCGGTCCCGGCCGGCCGTGGCCTCGTACGCCGGCGACATGACCTCCTTCGTCCTCGACCCGGCTCTGCACAGTGCCGTCGGTGAGGTGGCGCGTGCCCATGACGCCACGGTGTTCATGGTGCTCCAGGCGGCGTTGGCCGTGCTGTTGTCCCGTCTGGGTGCGGGGGAGGACGTCCCCATCGGTTCGCCGGTGGCGGGGCGTTCGGACGAGGCGCTGGACGATCTGGTCGGGTTCTTCGTGAACACGCTGGTGCTGCGGACGGACGTGTCGGGTGATCCGTCGTTCGCCGAGCTGGTGGCTCGGGTGCGCGAGGCGGGTCTGGGCGCGCTGGCGCACCAGGACGTGCCGTTCGAGTACCTGGTGGAGGAGTTGAACCCCCGGCGGTCGGCAGCGCGGCATCCGCTGTTCCAGGTGATGCTGGCCTTGCAGAACACCGAGCAGGCGCGGTTCGAGCTGCCGGGTCTGGAGGTGGCGGAGGAGCCGGTGGGCACGGGTGTGTCCCGGGTCGACCTGACCCTCAGCCTCGCCGAGGAACCGGGTGGCGGGATGCGGGGGGTCGCGGAGTTCGCGACGGACCTGTTCGACCGGTCCACCGTCGAGGTGCTCCTCGACCGGTGGGTGCGGCTGCTGGAGGGCTTGACCGCGCGGCCGGAGCTGCCGGTGGCCCAGGTCGACATCCTCACCCCCGACGAGCACCGCGAACTGTCGCGGCTGGACTACGTCCTGGACCGGAACCTCCGGCTCGTGCCACGGGGTGTCGTGGGCGAGCTGTACGCCAGGGGCGCGGAGAGCGACCTGGCCGGCGCCGACCCGGAGCGCTGGGTGCCGGACCCGTTCGGCGCACCGGACGCGCGGATGTACCGCACCGGCGACCTGGCCCGCCGCCGGACCGGCGACGGGCACCTGGAACTCGTCGGCCCCGCCGACCCGTTGGCCGCCGCCCTGGAGATCGAAGCCGTCCTGCGGACACTGCCCGGCGTCGCCGAGGCCGCCGTGGTGGTGGACGGGGAGGCGACGCGGTCGGTCGCCTATGTGGTGCCGCTCGTCATGAACCAGTTCTCCGTGTCGCGCCTGCACGAGGACCTGAAGCACCGGCTGCCGGAACACCGGTTGCCCGCGGTGGTCATGCCCGTCCCCGCCCTCCCGCTGACGGCGGACGGTGCGCTCGACCGGGACGCCCTGCCCGACCCCGACCCCGACCACGCGCCGCGCTCGGTGCGGACGACGCGGTCGCCGCAGGAGGAGATCCTCTGCGGTCTGTTCGCGGAGGTGCTGGGGGTCGACCGGGTCGGGATCGACGACGGGTTCTTCGGCCTGGGTGGTCACTCGTTGATGGCGGCCCGGCTGGTGAGTCGTGTGCGGTCGGTGCTGGGTGTGGAGTTGCCGTTGCGTGCGGTGTTCGAGTCGTCGACGGTGGCCGGGCTGGCGGAGCGGTTGGGTTCCGGTGGTGTGGTGCGGCCGGAGTTGGTGGCGGGTGCGCGGCCGGAGCGGTTGCCGTTGTCGTTCGCTCAGCAGCGGCTGTGGTTCCTGCACCGGTTGGAGGGGCCGTCGGCGACGTACAACATGCCGTTGGGGCTGCGCCTGTCGGGGGTGTTGGACCGGGGTGCGTTGGCGGCCGCGTTGGACGACGTGGTGGGCCGGCACGAGTCGCTGCGGACGGTGTTCGCCGAAGTGGACGGCGAGCCGTACCAGCGGGTGCTGACCGAGGCGCCGGTTCCGCTGGTGACGGTGGAGGTCGACGCCGACGGGCTGCGCGACGCGGTGGCCGAGGCCGCCCGGTACGCCTTCGACCTGGCGGCGGAGATCCCGCTCCGGGCGTGGTTGTTCGCCTCGGGTCCGTCGGAACACGTCCTGCTCGTGGTGCTGCACCACATCGCGGGCGACGGTTGGTCGTTGGCGCCGCTGGCCCGCGACCTGGCGGAGGCCTACGCGGCCCGGCTGGAGGGCGCGGCACCTCGGTGGGAGCCGCTGCCGGTGCAGTACGCGGACTACACGCTGTGGCAGCGCGAGGTCCTGGACGAGGTGCGCGACGACCAGATCGCCTACTGGCACAGCCGGTTGGCCGAACTCCCGGAGGAGGTGAGCCTGCCCGCCGACCGGCCTCGGCCGGCCGTGTCCTCGTACGCGGGAGGGACGGCGTCGTTCGAGCTGGGTCCGGACCTGCACCGCGCACTGGGCGAGCTCGCCCGGTCGTCGAACGCCACGTTGTTCATGGTGCTCCAGGCGGGTCTCGCCGTGCTGCTGTCCCGGTTGGGCGCGGGGGAGGACGTCCCCATCGGCTCTCCGGTGGCCGGTCGCTCCGACGGGTCCCTGGACGATCTGGTCGGGTTCTTCGTGAACACGCTGGTGCTGCGGACGGACGTGTCGGGTGACCCGTCGTTCGCCGAGCTGGTGGGTCGGGTGCGTGAGGCGGGTCTGGGCGCCCTGGCGCACCAGGACGTGCCGTTCGAGTACCTGGTGGAGGAGTTGAATCCCCGGCGGTCGGCGGCGCGGCATCCGTTGTTCCAGGTGATGCTGGCCTTGCAGAACACCGAGCAGGCGCGGTTCGAACTGCCCGGCCTGGAGGTGGCGGAGGAGCCGGTGGGCACGGGAGTGTCCCGGGTCGACCTCACGCTCAGCCTGGTCGAGGAGCCGGGTGGCGGGGTGCGCGGGGTCGCGGAGTTCGCGACCGACCTGTTCGACCGGGCCACCGTCGAGGGGTTCCTGGCCCGGTGGGTGCGGTTGCTGGAGGGGCTGGCCGCGCGGCCGGAGCTGCCGGTGGCCCAGGTCGACATCCTCACGCCGGAGGAGCGCCGGCAGCTGCTGTCGGGCCGGAACGACACCGGCCGGGACGTGCCGGCGACGACCGTGACGGAGCTGTTCGCCGCGCAGGCGGCCCGGACGCCCGAGGCTGAGGCCCTGGTCGCCGGGACGACACGGCTGAGCTACGCGCAGCTCAACGCCCGGGCCAACCGGATCGCCCACTGGCTCCTCGCCCGGGGTGTCCGGCCGGGCGACACGGTGGCGCTGATGTACGAGCGGTCGGCCGACCTGGTGGCCGCGCTCCTCGGCGTCCTCAAGACGGGTGCGGCCTACCTGCCGATCGACCCGGGGTTCCCGAGCGCCCGGGTGACGCACATCCTCACCGAGGCGGCTCCCGCCCTCCTGCTCACCAGCGACGCCGTCGCCACGGGCGCCGGAGCGGGCGCCCTCGCGGAGCGTCCGTCCGCGGCGACGGTCGTCACCGACGCCCCCGGCACCGCGGCCGCCCTGGCGCTGTGCCCGGACACCGACCCGGACCGGGCCGCCCGTGCCGCGGACCCGGCCTACGTCCTCTACACCTCCGGATCCACCGGCGCGCCCAAGGGCGTGATCGTGGAGCACGGGGCGCTGTCGAACTTCCTCGCCGACATGGCCGTGCGCTTCCCGCTGACCACCGAGGACCGCTGGCTGGGTGTGACGACCGTCGGGTTCGACATCTCCGTGCTGGAACTCTGCCTGCCGCTGACCAGCGGCGCCACGCTGGTGCTCGCCGACCGTGACACGGCCCGCACGCCCGCCGCGCTCGCCGGTCTGCTCCGGGCCACCGGAGCCACCGTCATGCAGGCGACCCCCACGCTGTGGCGGGCCCTCGCCGACGAGCGGCCCGAGTGCCTCGACGGGCTCCGGGTCCTGGTGGGCGGCGAGGCGCTCCCGCCCGACCTCGCGCGGACCCTCGCCGCCCGCGCCGCCGAGGTCGTCAACTTGTACGGACCGACCGAGACCACCATCTGGTCCACGGCGGCCGGCATCGACCCCGAGGCGGCAGGGGGGCGCACGCCCATCGGAACGCCGATCGCCAACACGCGGGTGCACGTCCTCGACGAGCGCCTCGGCCTGGTGCCGCCCGGCGTGGTGGGCGAGCTGTACATCGCCGGCGCCGGCGTGGCGCGCGGGTACCTGGGGCAGCCGGGGCTGAGCGCCCAGCGCTTCGTGGCGGACCCGTACGGCCCGGCCGGCACCCGCATGTACCGCACCGGTGACCTGGTGCGCTGGAACCGGGACGGCCTGCTGGAGTTCGCCGGCCGGGCCGACCAGCAGGTCAAGATCCGGGGCTTCCGGATCGAACCGGGCGAGATCGAGGTCCTGCTCCGGGAGCAGCCCGGAGTGGCGCACGCCGTGGCGGTGGTCCGGGAGGACCGGCCGGGCGACCAGCGACTGGTCGCCTACGTGGTGCCCGACGAGCCGGCCGACGCTCCGCACCTCGCCGAACGCCGCGACCTCCGGGACGCCCTGCGCCTGCGGCTGCCCGAGTACATGGTGCCGTCGGCCGTGCTCACCCTGCCCGGCCTGCCGCTGACCCCGAACGGCAAGCTCGACCGCCGTGCCCTGCCGGCCCCGGACCGGGGCGCCGCCGCCGGACGCGGGCCCGCCTCCCCCCAGGAGGCGGTGCTGGCAGGGCTGTTCGCCGAGGTCCTCGGGGTGGAGCGGGTCGGCGTGGACGACGGGTTCTTCGACCTGGGCGGCCACTCCCTGCTCGCCACCCGGCTGATCGACCGCGTCCGGGACGTGCTGGGCGTGGAGCTGCCCCTGCGCGCCCTGTTCGAGACGTCCGACGTGGCCGGGCTCGCCCGCCGCCTCGACGCGGACCACGACGGCACGGCCGACGCCTTCGGTGTCGTGCTGCCGCTGCGGCCCCGCGCCGAGGGCGTGCCCCTGTTCTGCGTCCACCCGGGCGGCGGCCTGAGCTGGTCGTACGCCGGACTGCTGCGGCACCTGCCCGCGGAGGTGCCCCTCTACGGCATCCAGGCCCGTGGACTGTCCGAGCCGGACGACCTCCCGGGCAGCGTCGAGGAGATCGCCGACGACTACATCGCCGAGCTCCTCCGGCTGCGTCCCGAGGGCCCCTTCCCGTTGCTGGGCTGGTCGTTCGGCGGGGTGGTCGCCCACGCCATGGCGGCCCGGCTGCGGGAGCGCGGGTTCGACGTCCCGTTCCTCGTCCTCCTCGACGCGCAGCCCGCGCGGCCCAGGACCCCCGAGGAACTCGCCGAGGAGGCGACCCTCGACACGTCCATGGTGCACCGGACGCTGCTGACGGCGTTCGGGGTGCCCGTCGGCGACGAGGAGCCGCTCACGTACGAGCGGTTCACGGAACTGGCCCGCGAGCACCACGCGGCCGTGGCCGACTTCACCGAGGACCGGATCGCCGACGTCCTCCGGGTCATGGCCAACGACCTCCGGATCACCCCCGCCTACCGGCACACGCCCGTGGCGACGGAGACCGTCGTGTTCGCGGCCACCCGGAAGGACCCGGCCGACCTGGTCACCCCGGAGATGTGGGCCCCGTACGTCGACGGCCCGCTCGACCACCGCACGGTCGACTGCGGCCACGCCGCCATGGCCGGCCCGGAGGCGCTGCGGGTGATCGGGCCGATCCTCGCCGAGAGGATGCGCCGGCTCTCCTGAGCCG
>NZ_JBHVET010000026.1:0-27581 GCF_042802135.1 Kitasatospora sp. NPDC057512 | reverse complement strand
CGTCAGGAGTCGGCGCAGGCCTTCCCGATCTCGCCGGCGGCGTCGGTGATCGGTTTGAAGTCGGGCTGCTTGCCCTTGGAGACCCGGTCGATGGCGTCGTTGACGGCCTTGGAGAGCCGGTCGGCGGCCGCGTCGATCTTGTCCCCGTTGCCCTCGCGGATCTTCTTGGTGTCGTCGGCGACCTTCCGCAAGGCCTCGACGGTGTGGTTGCGGCGGCTCTCGTCGGTGATCTGCCCGACGTTGATCGCCGAATCCGCGAGGTCCTGGACGTCGCCGGTGAGGCTGATCGCCCGCTTTCCACAGTCCAGGGCCTGGTCGGCGTCGCACGCGGTGAACAACGGGGCCGCGAGGAGCAGTGCGAGCGTGGTGGCGGCCAGACGGTACGGCTTCCTTGTCATGTCTCTATCCCTCCCGCCCCTCTCAACGCCGTTCCGCCGTGCGGAGGTTCCGGAAGACTGCGTGAACCGTTGGGAAAGTCTTTGCTTCCAGCGGAATCTGATGTTCCGTCAGTTTCTCTCGGAGAGGACTCGGGCGTTCACCCCGCTGTGCCGTCGCAGGGTGAACGCCCGGGCGGGTACTACCGGGTGGCGGATTCGGACAGGTCGTGCACCAGGCGGGCGATGGTCGGCACGGCCACCGCGTGGGCGTCGGCCGCCCGCAGCACGGCGCCGCCGATGGCGTCCAACTCGGTCGGCCGTCCGGCCTCCACGTCGCGCTGCATCGAGGACCTCATCGTCCCGGGGATGCGGTCGAAGGAGGCGAGCAGCGTCTGTGCGTCCGCCGGCGCGCCGACGGCCCGGGTGACGGCGGTGATCTCGTCCAGTACGGCGAGGAGTTCGGCCCGGTGCTCGGTCCGTACGGTGCCGATCCCGCTCGCGTGGCGGGTGGTCAGCAGGGCGAACGGCGCGAGGAAGGAGAGCTTGCTCCACAGCATCGCCGTCTCGTCCTCGCGCAGGGCGACGTCCAGGCCGGTGTGCCGCAGCTGCTCGGCGAACTCGGCCACGGGGGAGTCGGCTTCGGCGATCGCGCCCAGCTCGATGGCGGCGAACGGGCTGGTGTGCTCGATCCGCCCGGGCGCCGTCCGGGCGGCCTCGACCCGGATCGTGCCGGCCACCACCCGTCCGGCCGGGTAGCGCTCGCGCAGCAGGGCCATGTGGTCCAGGCCGTTGAGCAGCGGCACCACGATCGCGGTGCCGAGCACCTCCGCGGGCAACCGGTCCAGCGCGGCGGCCAGCGCCGTCTCCTTGACCGTCACGAAGACGGCGTCGACCGGCTCGCGCAGCTCGGTCGCGGCCTCCACCCGGGCGGTGAACTCGCCGAACTCGGCGCTGCGGACCCGCAGTCCGTCCCGCGCGATCGCGGCCGCGGTCGCCTCGCCGGCCAGGCAGACGACCCGGTGGCCGTCGCGGGCGAGCAGCCCGCCGATCAGTCCGCCGACGCCGCCGGGGCCGAGGATGGCGACGGTCAGGGGGGTGGTGGTCATGGTGACTCCTGTGGGTGGGTGGTGAGGGATGGGGAAGCGGAGGGTGGTTTGCGGCTACCGGGGTTGCTGGGAGAAACGGGTCTCCGGGGCGCCGGAGCCGTTCGGGCCGAGGCGGCTGTCGTACCCGGAGCCCGGAGCGACGGCTTCGGGCACCGGGCGGGCCGGTCACGGCGAACGGCGGGATGCGCCCGTCCGGCTGGAGGACCAGGCCGGCGCCCGGGAGCAGCCGTGGACGAAGGTGCCGCGTACCCCGCCGGGCGGCAGCCCGCCGCGCGGGACCGGCAGCCCGCGCGCCTCCGCCTCGGTGCGGCCGAGGCGCGGCTCGGGCGGCAGGTCGATGGTCACCGGATCATGATTCCCCGTCGGGCGGGCCCGGTGGGAGGCGGGGGCGGAAAACGGGAGGGCGCGCCCGGCCCCGGCGGGCTTAGGGTGCGCCGGTGGAGGCTGTGCGGCGAGGGGGAGTCGGCGGATGACGGTGGACGGGCGGTTGGCGGCGGCGGTGCGGGCGCGGGATGTCGACGCCGTGTGGGAGGCACTCGGCGCGGGTGCGGATCCGAACGCCCGCGATGCGGACGGGCCGCCCCTGTTGTGGGTGGCCGTGAACGGGTTTGACCACGAGGTCGCCGGTGTCCTGGTCGACCACGGTGCCGATCCGGACCGTCCGCTGCCCGACGGGACGACCCCGCTGCTGCGCGCGGTGGACCTCGGTTCGTCGGCGCTGGTCGGGGCGGTCCTGGGGAAGGACCCGGCGCTGCGGTTGCCCGCCGACGCGCGTGAGCATCTGCTCGCCCTGGCCAGGGCCTGGTACGAGACGGGGACGGAGGAGGAACTGCGGCGGCGGACCGGGGCCGTGGGACCGGCGGAGCGGGTGTGGGTGACCGAGCGGTACGCGGACGTCGAGCAGGTCTCCCTCGGCGGGCTGACCGTGCGCGCCGGGCACGGAGCCGTGCTGACCGAGCTGGAGTGGAGGTTCCGCGTCCTCACCCCGGTCGACGAGGTGGTGGCCAGGGCCGTCCGGCACCGGGAGCCGGGGCACGTCGGGCAGCAGGCCGGCCGGTTCGTGCTCGCGGAACGCCGTAGTCGGGAGACCTGGTCGGCCCTGACGGCCCACCACCGGCATCCCGACCCCGCGCACCGCGGCTTCGTCGCGGCCTTCCTGTGCGACGCCCCGCTCCTGCGGATGGGGCACGTGGTCGAGTACGAGGCGGAGGAGACGGAGCTGCTCGTCGCCTGGGCGTCGGCCGAGCCGGACGGCGGGGTGCTCGCCGAGGTCCTCCGGGCCCTGGGCGGTCGTGAGCATCCGGAGGAGGAAGCCGTCGGGCTGCGGCACGCCGACCACCCCGATCCGAGGGTGCGGAGCGTGGTGCCGGACCGCCTCGGCACCCCGCTGACCGGGGCGGGCCAGGCCTGCGTGCTCCGGCTGGCGCGGGATCCGGACGCCTCGGTCCGCTCCGCCGCCGCCAGGTCGCTCGGCGACGGCCGGCGCACCCCGGCGACCAGGGCCGCGCTGCTCGCCCTGACCCGCGACGGGTCGCCGGAGGTGCGGCGCGCCGCCGCGTCCGTCCTGGCACCGCCCGCCGACCGGACGCCCGAGGTCGCCGACGCCCTGGCGGCACTGCTGGACGTGGACGACCGGCTGGTGCTCCTGGAGGCGACCTACGGCCTCGCCCTCCGGGACGACCCGCGCACGGGGGAGGCGGTCGAACGGCTCGGGCCGCTGACCGGGCCGGAGTACGAGTACGACGACCGGGCGGGAGCGATCCGGGCCTGGGAGGCCCGAACGCCGCCCGAGGGGACGTAGCACCACCTGCGGGGTTCGGTTTTCCGAACCCCGGATTCGGGTGCCAGCACAATCGATCTCCCGGCCCCGGACGCCCACGATGGAGGGCATGAACGGGATCACGACAGCCGCCGGCACGGCGGCGCACGACGGGGTGACGGACGCGGCCCTGAGCGCGGTCGGGCTGCACCGGCAGTACGGGCGGGGCACGGCGGCCGTCCAGGCGCTGCGCGGGGTCTCGGTGGACTTCGCGCCGGGGACGTTCACGGCGGTGATGGGGCCGTCGGGCTCCGGCAAGACCACCCTGCTGCACTGCCTGGCCGGGATGGACCGTCCGACCAGGGGCACCGTGCGGTGGGGCCGCACCGAGGTGTCCGGGCTGCCCGAGCGGCGGCTGGCGGAGCTGCGCCGTACCCGGGTGGGGTTCGTGTTCCAGGCCTTCAACCTGATGCCCGCGATGACGGTCGGGCAGAACGTCGAGCTGCCCGGCCGGCTCGCCGGGCGGCCGCCGGAGCCGGCCGGGGTGCGGGAGGCGCTGGCCAGGGTCGGGCTGGCCGGGCGGGAGCGGCACCGGCCCGGGCAGCTGTCGGGCGGTCAGCAGCAGCGGGTGGCGATAGCCCGGGCGCTGGTCTCCCGGCCGGAGGTGCTGTTCGCCGACGAGCCGACCGGCGCGCTGGACCGGGCCACCGGGCAGGAGGTCCTCGGCCTGCTGCGCGCGGGCGTCGACACCGACGGACGGACCTGCGTCATGGTCACCCACGACCCGGTCGCCGCCGGGTACGCGGACCGGGTGCTGCTGCTGGCCGACGGCCTGCTGGTGGACGAGCTGATCGCGCCGACGGCCGCGCAGGTCGCCGGGCGGCTGAGCCGGTTGGGCGGGTGAGCACGATGAGCAGTCCCGTACTGAGCCTCTCGGTGGGGCAGATCCGCCGCCGCCCGGCCTCCTTCGCCGGGCTGGGGACAGCGCTGTTCCTGGCGGTGGCGGCGGTGACGCTGTTCGGATCGCTGGTCGCCGCACAGGTCACGGCGCCGGCCGCGGTGGCGCGCACGGCGGTGTCCGGGCCCGGCCTGGTGCTGATCGCCGGGGCCTTCGGCGAGATCGCCGTCCTGGTCGCGCTGTTCGTCGTGGTCAACGCCCTCGGCTTCACCCTGCGCCAGCAGCACCGCGACCTGGCGCTGCTGCGCACCGTCGCGGCGACTCCCCGTCAGGTCCGGCGGGTGGTGCGCGCGCAGGTGGTGGCGACCACCCTGCTGGTGGCCGTGCCGGGCGGCCTGGTGGGCTTCCTCGCCGCCCGGGCCTTCCTCGCCGCACTCCAGCGGCGCGGCATGGCCGCACCCGGGCTGCGGATACCCGGGGCGCCGGTGCCGGCGCTGATCGGGCTGGCGGTGGCGCTGCTGGTGGGCCTGGCGGCCAGTGCCGTGGCGGTCCGCCGGGTCACCCGGCCCGCGCCGGCCGCCGCACTGACCGAGGGCGCGGGCGGGCCACGGCGGACGTCCGTGCCGCGGGTGCTCGCCGGGCTGGGGGTGCTCGCGGGCGGTGGGCTGCTGCTGCGACTGGCGGCGAGCCGGCCGGCCGGGGAGCTGGACAAGGCGGGGCAGGCCTCGCTGCTCGGCTCGCTGGTGCTGCTGGTCGCGGTCGGACTGCTGGGGCCGGTGGCGGCGCGGGTCCTGGCAGCGGTGCTCGGCGCCCCCGCGCGGGTGCTCGCGCCCCGGGCGGGCTGGCTGGCGGACGCCAACCTGCGCGGCTACGCGGCCCGGCTCTCCTCGGCGGTGGTGCCGGTCGCGCTGCTCGTCGGGCTCTCCGGCACCCTGCTGATCCTGACCGGCACCGCCGAGCACGTCGTCCGGGCGACGGGCGCCGCGACCAGCGTCACCAAGCAGAGCGACATCTGGCTGCGCGAGGCGGAGCTCGGGCTGCTGGTCTGCTTCGCGGCGGTCTCCACGGTCAACACCCTGGTGGCGCTGACCGCCGACCGGCGCCGCGAGTTCGCGCTGCTGCGCCTGGTCGGGGCGACGCGGCGGCAGCTGCTGCGGATGCTCGGCGTGGAGGCGGTCCTGACCACGGCGATCGGTGTGCTGCTGGGTGCGGCGGTGGCGGCCGCGGCCTCGGGGGCGTTCAGCCTGGCGGTGACGGGCTCGATGGTGCCGGTGGTGCCGGGCGCGGCGTGCGCCTGGGTGGTGCTGGGGGCGGTGGTGCTCACGGTGCCGGGGATCGTGGGCACGGGGCTGTGGGCGGTCGGCGGTTCGGCGGTGGGGGCGACGGGCGGGGAGCGGGGGTGAGGCGGAGGAGGCGGAGGTCGGCGTTCACGGCGGATGGGTGCGGGGTCGGTGCCATGGCTGTCCGAGGGGTCGTGCGGACGGAAGGGCAGGTGGATGCGGTGGTTCGGGAGGGTCCTGGTGGATGCTGGGGGCCGGTCGGCGGGTGAGCGCCGGTCGGTGAGTGCTGGTCAGTGAGTGTCGGTGGGTGAGCGGTGAGGTGGACGGTGGCGGAGCGGCGGCGGTACCGGTCGGTGCGCGGTGGTGAACTGGCCTTCGCGGTACTCGGGTTGCCGCTCGGCGTGCTCGGCGGGGCGTACGCCGTCGCCGTCCTCTACGCGGGGGCGTTGCTCTCGCTCACCGTGCTGGGCCTGCCGTTCGTGGTGGCCGCTCTGCTCGGGGCGAGGAGGCTCGGCGGGTTGCACCGGTGGCTGGTCGGGCGGCTGCTCGGGGAGGAGGTGCCCGCACCGCGGCCGCTGCCGCGCCCGGCCGGAGTGTTCGCGCGGGGCCGGGTGGTGCTGACGGATCCGGTGGCCTGGCGGACGCTGCTCTACCTCTTCCTACGGCTGCCGCTGGGCGTGCTCGGCTTCCTGGCCGTGGTCGGGCTCCCGCTCGGAAGCGTCTGGCTGGTGGGCTTCCCGCTCTGGGTGCGGATGATGGAGCCGGGCCCGAGGTCGATCGGCCTGCTGGACCTGGGCGCGATCCCGATCGGCCTCGCGGTGCTGGTCGCCGTACCCGCCGCGGTGCAGGCGCTCGGAGGGGCGAACCGCACGCTGGCCCGTACCCTGCTCGGGCCGGTGCGTCCGGACCAGCGGGTGCGTCAGCTGGAGAAGGCCCGCTCCGCCCTGCTGGCCGAGGGCACCGACCGACTGCGGCGCCTGGAACGCGACCTGCACGACGGCACCCAGGCGCAACTGGTCGCGCTCGCCATCACGCTGTCGCTGGCCGACGACGTGCTGGGGGCGGGCACGCCGCCGGGGGCCCTTCCGGCGGTGGGCGGCCCGGCCGGTCGCGGTGCGGACGGCTCGGTCGGGCCCGACCTCGGGCGGCTGCGCACCCTGGTCGACCGGGCCCGCGGGCAGGCCGAGGACACCATCACCGGTCTGCGCCGGCTGACCAGGGGCATCCACCCGGTGGCGCTGGAGGGCGGGTTGGCCGAGGCACTGCCGGGGCTGACCGCCACCTCGCCGGTGCCGGTCGACGTCCGGCTGGACCTGCGGGAGCGTCCGGAGGAGGTGATCGAGCGGGCCGTCTACTTCTGTGCGGCCGAACTGCTGACCAACGTGGCCAAGCACAGTGGCGCGCGGTCGGCGGAGCTGAGCGTGAGCGCCGCCGAGGGAAGGGTCCGGCTGACCGTGCGCGACGACGGGCACGGCGGCGCCGTTTTCGGTGCGGGTACCGGGCTCGCCGGCCTGGCCGAGCGGCTCGCGGTGCTGGACGGGACGCTGCGGGTGGACAGCCCGCCCGGCGGGCCGACGGTGGTCAGCGCCGAGCTGCCCGGCCGGCTCTGACGGGCGGCCACGGCCCGGGCCGTCGGGGTCGCCGTCTCCGAGGGTCGCCGTCTCCGGGGGCGCCGCTCAGGAGGCGCCACCTCCGGAAGGTCCACCTCCGGAGTATCCACCTCAGGAGGCGCCGCTCTCCGCGAGGTAGGCGAGCACGGCCTTGACCCGCCGGTTGTCGGCGTCGGTCGCGGGCAGGTCGAACTTGCCGAACACGGCGGCCACGTGCTTCTCCACCGCCCGTTCCGAGACCACCAGCAGCGTGGCGATCGAGCGGTTGGAGTGCCCCTGCGCCATCAGCTCCAGCACCTCCCGCTCACGCGGGGTGAGCGCGTCCACCCGGCCGCGCCGCCCGCCGTGCAGCAGACCGTTGACGATCTCCGGGTCGAGGGCCGTGCCGCCCGCGGCGACCCGGTGCAGGGCGTCGACGAACTCGGAGGTGCGGGCCACCCGCTCCTTGAGCAGGTAGCCGATGCCGGAGGCGCCGTCGGCCAGCAGCCGGGCCGCCCAGGCGGTCTCGACGTGCTGGGAGAAGACCAGGATGCCGACCTCGGGCAGGGCGGCCCGGATCTCCACGGCGGCTCGGATGCCCTCGTCGGTGTGGGTGGGCGGCATCCGGATGTCCACCACGGCCACGTCGGGCCGGTGCCCGGTGACGGCGGCGATCAGCTCGGGCGCCGTCCCGGCGGTGGCGACCACCGCACACCCTCGGGCGGTGAGGAGTTCGACCATGCCGTCCCGGAGGATCACCGAGTCCTCGGCGAGGACGATGCGGAGCTGCTTGTCGATCATGCCGTCATTATCCGGGCCCCGCCGCCGGCCCGGGGCACGGGGGATGGAGGGGCCGGTCCGCCCTCAGGAGATCTTCAGTTCAGACTGGACAGTCCAGACTGATGAAATTACCGTGGAACCGTGACCGAGAAGCGAACCGCCCGTACCGCCCCGGCCGACTCCGCCGGGCCCACCGAATCCGTGGTTCCCGACAGCGCGGCGCTGGCCGCCCGTGAGCTGCGCGCCGTCTTCAGCCGGCTGCGCCGCACCCTCCGGGAGGCGAGCGGCACCAGCGACCTGACGCCCTCCCAGACCGCCGTGCTCAGTCGGCTGATCAACGACGGTCCGGCCTCCGCCAGCGCACTGGCCGCCGCCGAGCGGGTCCGTCCGCAGTCGATGGCCGCCACCCTCGCCGCGCTGGAACAGCACGGACTGGTCGGGCGCCGCCCCGACCCCGAGGACGGCCGCCGTCAGGTGGTCAGCCTCACCGAGGTCGGCCTGGCCCGGGTCGCGGACAGCCGCCAGGCCCGCGAGGAGTGGCTGACCCGGGCGATGGCGGAGCACTACACCGAGGCCGAGCGCGCCACCGTGCTGGAGGCGCTGGCCCTGATAGACCGGCTGAACCGGTGATGACCGGCCCGGCCGCGCTGCTCGCCCGACTCCGGCCGCGCCGCCGGCAGCCCGCTCCGGACGACGGGTTCGACCGCCGGCTGCTCGCGCCGATGGTGCTCGGCTCGGTGCTCAACCCGATCAACTCGTCGATGATCGCGGTGGCCCTGGTGCCGGTAGGCGTCGCCTTCGGCGCGCCGCCCGCCGAGACCGCCTGGCTGGTCACCGGTCTCTACCTGGCCACCGCCATCGGCCAGCCGGTGATCGGGCGGCTGGTGGACACCCACGGCCCGCGCCGGCTCTATCTCGCCGGGACGGCCCTGGTCGGCCTCGCCGGGCTGCTCGGTGCGCTCGCCCCGTCGCTCGGGCTGCTGATCGCCGCCCGGGTGCTGCTCGGGCTGGGCACCTCCGCGGCCTACCCCGCCGCGATGCACCTGACCCGCAGCGAGGCCGAGCGGACCGGGCGCTCCAGCCCCACCGGGGTGCTGACGGTGCTGGCCGTCGCCAACCAGACCATCGCGGTGGTCGGCCCCACCCTCGGCGGTCTGCTGATCGGCGCGGGCGGCTGGCGGGCGGTCTTCGCCGTCAACGTCCCGCTGTCGCTGGCCTGTCTGGCACTCGGTGCGGCCCGGCTGCCCGTCGCCGCCCGCCGCCCGGCCGGTGCCGACGGAGGGGAGCGCCCCGGTCGTCCGGAACGCCTCGACCACCTCGGGATCGCGCTGTTCGCGGTCCTCCTGCTCGCCCTGGTGCTGTTCCTGATGAAGCCCGGCCCTGCTCGCTGGTACCTGCCGGTGCTCGCCGTCCTGGCAGCCGTGGCCTTCGCCCTCCGCGAGCGGCGGGCCCGCACCCCCTTCATCGACCTGCGGGCGCTCGCCGGCAACCGCCCGCTGATCGCCACCTACCTGCGGCAGGTGCTCGGCTACACCGCCATCTACGCCTTCCTCTACGGCTACACCCAGTGGCTGGAGGAGGGGCGCGGACTGTCGGCCGCCACCGCCGGACTGGTGCTGCTGCCGCTCTCGCTGACCGCGCTCGCGGCCGCCGGGGCCAGCGGCCGCAGTCCGGGCGTACGCGGCAAGCTGCTGGTCGGCTCCGCCTGCCAGATCACGGCCTGCGCCGCCCTGCTGCTGGTCCACGCGAACAGCCCGGGCGCCCTGCTGGTCGGCGTCGGCGTGCTGGCGGGTGTCTCGCAGGGGCTGATCGGGCTCGGCACCCAGACCGCCCTCTACCACCAGGCGGACCCGGCCGCCATCGCCTCGGCGGCCGGTCTGCTGCGCACCTTCATGTACCTCGGCGCCATGGCGGCCTCGGCCGCGAACGCCGCCTTCTTCCCGCACGGCGCCACCACGGTCGGACTGCACCACCTCGCGCTGTTCATGCTCGGCGGCGCGGCCCTGCTCTTCCTCCTGATCGTGCCCGACCGTTCGCTCGGGCGGCTGGGAACGCGCTTGCAACAGGAGATATGACGGTCGATCAGTCCTCCTCGGGCGGGTTTCCGCGCCAGGCGTGGATGCCCGGGGAGAGTTCGACCACCTCAGCCGGGTAGGCGTCGCGGACGAGTCGGAGCAGGGTGCGTTGCTCGTCCAGCCAGTTCGGCGCGGGGGAGAGGACGACCCGGAGGGTGACGCCGGATTCCTCCGCGTCGGAGACGGTCACCCAGAGGCCGCCGGGTCGGCCGGGTTCGATCCGTAGCTCCGGGCCGTGTTCCTCGTCCAGCCAGCGGACCGCGGAGCCGCGGCCGAGTCGGTCCAGGGCGCTTTCCCACTGTCCGAGGTGGCGGTCGGTCACCAGGGTGACGAACTGCCCGCGCACCGAGTCCGCGGTGACGGTGATCTCGCAGTCCAGCCAGTCGTGTCCGAGCAGCGAGCCTGGCGCATGCCGTCCGAGGACGCGTACGCGGACGTTCCGGCCGCCGGTCCGTCCGCCGCACCCGGGCAGGTCGTCGGTGCCGGGGCGGTCGGCGAGTCGTATCAACTCGTTCTGCTGCGAAGGGACTTCACTCACGGCGGACTCCTGTTGGCAGCGGGATCCAGGGGGTGACATCCTCGCGCAGGTGTTCGCCCCGGTGCCAGTCCGGGAGTGGGGCGCTCCGGCCGGGGCCGGCCTGTGGGGGCCCCGGGAAACGGCCGGTGCCCGTGGCCGCCACCCCCGCGGGCGCCGCCGGTACGTGGACGGCCCGCCGGACCGGGAGGGTCGGGCGGGCCGTGCGGGTGCTGCGAAGGGTGCTGCGGGGGATGCTGCGGCCGGTGCGGAGCGCTGCTCGGGCCGTACCGGCTGCCCGGTCGGTGCGGCGCCGGTCGTCGGGTCAGCGGTGGTCCGGGTGGCCGGTGAGCACGGTGGTGAAGATCGGTTCGCCGTGCTGGTGGCCGGTCACGGTGGTGGTGAGGGCGTCCGGATCCCCGCCGGGGGTGTGCTGGGCGGTGATCGTGGTGGGCGCGTCGTGTTCGGCGTACCGGTGGAAGGTCGTGGCCGCGGCGGTCGGCGTGACGGTGGCCGGGCTGCTCAGCGCGTTGGCCGCCTGTCGGGCCGCCTCCAGCAGGACCATGCCCGGGATGTGGTCGTTGGCGTGGTCGAAGAGGATCGGATGCCAGAAGTCGGGGGTGAGGTGCCAGCGGCCGGGGGCGTCCGCCGGGGTCAGGAGGACGTCGCACGGGCGGAGCCGGCCGACCCGGGCCGGCGGGAGCGGGTCGGCGGTCACGACCGGCGCCGCCGGGAGCTCGGCGGAGTGGCGGCCCCGGCGCAGCCGCTGGTAGGTGGAGTCCGGAACGGTGGTGAAGCGGGCGTAGCCGGTGGCGGCCGGCTGTGCGCCCCGTCGGACGACGGTCTCCAGCGTGAAGTCGACGGTGGTGCCGGAGCGGCGCGGCCGGCCGAGGAGCTGGACCTCCAGGGTCAGGTCGGTCGGCGCCGCACCGATCAGCAACTGGCGCGACCGGGTGGTGTAGTCGAGGTTCCACATCATGAACTTGTGGTCGAGCGGTACGCCGAACCGGGTGTGGGCGAGGTAGAGCCCGGCCTGGCGGATCGTTTCAGCGGCTTGGATCGGGTCGTGCCGGGTGCCGTCCGGCGTGCTGAAGAAGGTGTGCGCCCGCGGCCACTGCGCGGTGACGGCGAAGGTGGTGTCCGTGAGCTGTTCGCTGCCGGTGAGGAAGACCTCGGCGTGGCAGGCCCGGTGGACGTACTCCTTGGCGACGGTGCTGGTCAGGCGAGGCGCCGGGGCTGCTGCGGCCGGGCCGGGGATCGTTCCGGAGTCCGTGCCGGTGGTGAGGACGGATGCGGGCGTACGGAAGGCAAGCAGAGTCATGGGGAGCGCTCCGAAAGGCCGTGACGGGCGGGGTGGGCTGCTCAGGGCTCGTAAGATACGTACCTACCGGTTTGGTTTTCAAGGAGCCAGAACAAAGGTTCGTCGGCGGCCGGGCGTGGTCGGACGAGCACGGTGGGTGGGTGTCGATCACCACCCGGAGATCGGCGCCGATGGATGGACCTCCTTGACCTGTGGGGATGTCGACGCGTGACCTTGACAGGTTCATGGCTATTATGTGGTCGTTCGTTGTCATCCCGGCCACAAGTGGGAGCTTGCATTCCGGTAAAGGGGGCTGGCGGCGAGATGTCGGCCATCTGTTCGCCTCATACCGTCCACGCGGTTTTAGTCTGCTCGAGGACGGCCCTATGTGACCTGGGACGCAGGGATCCCGGCTGACCTCGGCGGGTAAGATACGGGGTGTTTGGTTTTGTTTGCCGAGCGTTTCGGGTGGGGTGGTTGCGGTGGTGCGACAGGAACGGGCGGTCCGGACGCGTCGGCTGATCCTGGAGGCGGCGGCGTCGGTCTTCGACCAGTACGGGTACGAGGGGGCGACGATCGGTGAGGTCGTGGCTCGCGCAGGGGTGACCCGGGGGGCGGTGTACTTCCACTTCGCCTCCAAGCGGGAGCTCGCCCAGGGGGTCGTGGAGGAGCAGTTCGACCGGGACGAGATCCCCGAACGGCACTGCAAACTCCAGGAGTTCGTGGACCTCGGGATGGTGGTCGCCCATCTCATGCCGCGCGACCCGGTGTTGAGCGCCGGCGCGCGGCTCTCCCTCGGCCAGGACGTGTTCGGCGACTTCAGCGGCGGCGCCGCGCCCGGCTGGATCCAGCGGGCCGAGACCGTGCTGGAGACGGCCGGCCGGCGCGGCGAACTGCTGCCCCAGGTGGTGCCCGCCGAGACGGCGTGGCTGGTCACCGGGGCCTGGACGGGCGTGCAGATCCAGTCCCAGAAGATGTCCGGCCGGTCGGACCTGGAGCGCCGGGTCGCCTCGCTGTACCAGCACGTGATGCCCAGCATCGCGGTGCCCGGGGTGCTGGCCACGCTCGACCTCGCGGCGGACCGGGGCGGCCGGGTGGTCGCGGAGCTGGCGGCGGCCCGGGCGGCCGAGGCCGAAGCTGAGGCCGAGGCGGCTGCGGGCGGGGCGGCCGGGGCCGGTCCGGCCTGAGTCGGGACGGTCCGGGCGGGGTTCCGATCGGGCTCCGGGTGGGTTCCGGGTGGCTTTCGAGCGGTTCCGAGTGGTCTGCGGGGGTCTCGGGCGAAGCTGTTCGAGGCCGGACGGGCGGCCCGGTGTCCTACTCTCACGGGATTGCTCCGCCCAAAAACAAACAGTGCGTTCGGTTTTGTATTGACAAACCGTCTGTCCTGTTTTTGGATAGGTGTCGGGTGCTCGACCGACCTTCCAGCGGACCTGCGCGGACGGTGAGCAGCGGAGCGCCCGCCCGACCGGCGGCCGTCGGGGCCGCCGATCCGTCTGGATGTGGGGTGGTCGTCGTGGAGATCCGGGTGCTGGGGGTCTTGGGGGTCCGACTGTGCGGGGTTTCGGTGGTGCCCTCGGCGCCGAAGCCGCGACAGGTGCTCGCCCTGCTGGCGTTACGGGCCGACCAGGTCGTCCCGGCGAGCGTGCTCGCCGAGGAACTGTGGTCCGGCCGCCCGCCGCGCAGCGCCCGCACCACCGTGCAGACCTACGTGCTCCAACTGCGCGACCTCATCGACCGGGCGCTCGCCCAGGGGGACGGTGGCCCGGGGGCCTCCTGTGCGAAGGACGTCCTGGTCACCTCGGCCGGCGGATACATGCTGAACAGCGGCGGCGGACTGGTCGACCTCCAGGAGTTCGACCGCCTCGCCGGGCACGGCTACCGCGCCATGGACGGCGGTGACTTCCCGCTCGCCGCCCGCCAGTTGGGCGAGGCGCTCGCGCTGTGGCGCGGTCCGGCCTTCGCCGACGTCCCGGTCGGCGGTCAACTCGCCGTCGAGGCCCGGCGGTTGGAGGAGACCCGGCTCTGCGCACTGGACCAGCGGATCGAGGCCGACCTGCGCCTCGGCCGGCACCGCGTACTGCTCGCCGAACTCACCGTCCTGGTCGATCGCTACCGCACCCACGAGAGCCTGCACGGCCAGTACATGGTCGCGCTGCACCGCTCCGGCCGCCGGGGCGAGGCGCTGGAGGCCTACCAGCGCCTGCGGAACACCCTGGTACGGGAGTTGGGCATGGAACCGTCCGCGGCACTGCGGCGCCTGCAGGGCTCCATCCTGCTCGCCGGGCCGGAACGCCCGGACCAGGAGCAGTCGGGCGCGCTCGCCGAGGGGGCCGTCGCCCGAACCGCCCGCCTCACCCGGGTCGGCTGAGTCCGGGCCACGGCGTCGCCGCCCGACCGCTCCGGAACGCTCCCGACCACGCCGGGCAGCGCCGGGCGGCGACGGGCGGCGACGGGCGGCGACGGGCGGCGACGGAACCGGTGACCGGCCGCCGAGCGCACCGGTCAGTCGGCGAGCACACCGGTGTTCTGGCAGGCGTGCAGCAGCCACCGTCCGTCGTCCTGCCTGGTCATGACGTACAGCGGTGCACCCTCGGAGTCGCCGTCCGCGTCGCCGTTCGCCGAGTGGTAGAGCTGGCGGACCTTGACGGCGGCCACGTCGGGGCGGAGGAACTGGACGTGCACCGGCTCGTACGTGACCCGGCCGTCCCAGGTCGCGGCGGGCAGGACGGCTCGGGTGAACTCGGCGATCGCGTCCAGGCCGAGGAGGACCTTGCCGTGTGCGGTGGTCCAGAGCGCTTCGGGGTGGAAGAGGGCGAGGAAGGCGTCCGGGTCCTTGGCGCGCTGGGCGCGCTCGACGGCGGCCACGACCTGCTCGATCGCCGCGATGTCCGCGCGCTCGGTGTCGGAGAGAGTCGTCTCGGCGAGGGCGGTGTTGGAGGAGGCACTGCCGGAGAGGGCGGAGTCGGCGGGGGCGGGCGTTGCGGATTCGGTGTTCATGCGGATCACTCTGGGACCTCAAGTTCCCTTGAGGTCAAGCCCGTCGGGACGCCTCGGGGTGCAGCGCCAGGTAGCTGTCGAGGCGGGCCGAGGCGGTGAGCATCGCCAGGCCCCGGATGGTGAGGCGCTGCTGCCAGCCGTCGAGGGCGGCGGCCAGCTCGCCGGTGCCGCCCGCCGTGCGGATCTGCCGCAGCACGGTGGCGATGCGGTCCAGCAGGTAGCCGCCCCGGCGGAGCAGGTGGGCGAGTTCGGCGTCGCGGACGTCGGCCGGGAGGTAGCGGCGGTGGCCGGTGGTGCGGTCCCGGGTGGGGGTCAGGATGCCGGCGGCCTCCCAGGCCCGCAGGGTCGCGGGGGTGACACCGAGCCGGTGCGCGACCTCGCCGACGGAGCGGGGGCCGGGCAGCGCGGGAAGGGCGGTGCCGGTCGCGGCGCCGTCGGTCAGGTGGCCGACGGCCTCGCGGACGGCGGCGAGGGTCTCCCGGTCGCGCAGCAACTGGGCGTGGCCCCGGTCGAGTTCGGTGAGGGCGTCGCCGAGCCGGTCGGCGTGGACGGCGGTCATGACCGCGCCGGCGGTCGCGTGCCCGTACGCCGGGACGAGGGCGAGATAGGCGCGCAGGGCGGCCGCGTGCAGATCGGTGTAGATCCGGTACCCGGTGGGTGTGCGGTCGGCGGGTGGGAGGCAGCCGTCGCGCTCGTAGTTGCGGATGGCCTGGGTCGAGATGCCGTGCTCGCGAGCGAGGTCGGCGGGTCGCATGGTCGTCTCCGTTCGGGGTCGGGCGGGCGTTCGGAGTCGGCCGATACGGTCCAGGGCTGTTTGAGGCTTCGGGCGAAAGCAGACGATGCCTGAGCGGCAGTGGAGGGAAAAGTTTCAACCGTTCTTTCAAGGATACGCTTGAGGTTCATGAGCCAGGACATCAACGACTTCATCCCCCCGGCGTGCGAGCTTCTGGGCCTCGGTGAGCCGACGCACCAGGAGCCGGCGTTCGGGCGGGTCCGCAACGAGCTGTTCCCCCGGTTGGTCGACCGGGGCTTCCGGTCGATCGCCCTGGAGACCGACCGGGTGGCCGCGTTCGCCGTGGACGCCTACGTCCGGGAGGGTGTCGGCACCCTCGACTCGGCGCTGGAGGAGGGCTTCACCCACGGCTTCGGGGAACTCGAGCCCAACCGCCGACTCGTCGCCTGGATGCGGGAGTTCAATCGGGAACGGCCGCCCGGCGCGCGGCTGTCCTTCCACGGCTTCGACATCCCGACCGAGAACACCAGCGCCCCCAGCCCGCGCCGCTACCTCGAACACGCCCGCGACTACCTGGGGCTCGACCTCGACCTCGCCGGAGTGGCGGGCGAGGACGAGCGCTGGAGCCGCACGGAGGCGGTGACGGATCCGGCCCAGTCGCCGGGCGGCTCTGCCGAGGCCGCGCGACTGCGCTGCCTCGCCGACGACCTCCTCCTCCAACTCCACATGCGCGCGCCGGAACTGATCGCTGCGACCTCGGCCGCCGAGTGGTACGCGGCCCGCACCCGGCTGACCGCCGGGATCGGACTGTTGCGCTACCACGCGCAGTCGGCGGTCCGGGGCCTCGACCGGAGCGCCCGGATCAGCGCCCTGTCCGGCGTGCGGGACGCGCTGATGGCGCAGAACCTCCTCGACATCCGCGAGGTCGAGGCCGGGCGCGGGCCGACCATGGTCTTCTCCCACAACCTGCACCTGCGGCGGAACCCGAGCGCGTGGGCGTCGGGCGAGCTGGACTGCCGCTGGATCGGCGCGGGCCACATCGTGGGCACGCTGCTGGGCGAGCGGTACGCCTTCGTCGCCGGGAGCCTGGGGCGCAGCGAGGCGATCGGGCTGGCCGAGCCGGCGCCGGGGACGTACGAGGCCCACCTGCGGGGACGGGGCGCGGCCTGGGAGTTGACGGACACGGCGCTGCCGGCCGGGGCCCGTACGCGCACCGACACCGTCCCGCGGCAGGGCTACTTCCCGCTCGACCGGGAGGTGCTCGACGGCGCGGCCGCGCTGCTGCACATCGCCGACGGCGCGGCGGTACCGGCCGGAGCCTGAGCGGCGGCCGGCCCCGGGTAGGCCCGCCGCAGGTGGGCCACCAGGGCCGCGGTCGGCGGTGAGGCGGGCTGCCCGGTCGGCCAGGTGAGCGCGATCCGGACCCGGGGGACGGGACCGGTGAGCGGGCGCACCCGCAGACCGGGCAGCGGGCCCGGGTCCGGCAGGACGGCGACGCCCAGCCCGTGTGCGGCGAGCTCGGCCAGCTGTGGTGGCGCGGCCGCCTCGACGCCGACCGCCGGATCGACGCCGGCCTCGGCCAGGGCGCACTCCAGCGCGGTGCGCAGACCGGTGCCGCGCGGGGTGCTCACCAGGGCGTGCCCGGCCAGCGCGGCGACCGGGAGCGCGCTCCCGTCGGTCGGACTGCTGGTGGAATCCGAGCCCGAGCCGTCGGCGGGACCCGGGCCCGCAACCCCCGCGAGCGGGTGCTCCGACGCGCAGGCCGCGACCAGCGGGACCTCCAGCACGGTGTGCAGCGCGAGCCCGGTCAGCGCCGACCAGCCGTCGTCGCCCTCCCGCCCGCTCGCCGGGGTGGGCAGGCCGACGACGGCGAGGTCCAGCCGGCCGTCGCGCAGGGCGTCGAGCATCCGTGCGGTGGTGTCCTCGGTGAGCGAGAAGTCGATGCCGGGGTGCTCCTGGCGGAACGCCGCGAGCGTGGTGGCGAGCCCGGGGAAGGTCCCCAGCTCGGACGGCGGGGTCAGGGCCGCCCCGGCGACCATGCCCAGGCGCACGTGCCCGCGCCGCAGCCCGCCGAACTCCTGGGCCGTGCGGCGGGCCGCGGCCGCGGACGCGAGTGCCGCCAGCGCGTGCGGCAGCACCGCCTCGCCGACCGGGGTGAGCCGCACGGTGCGCCCCGAGCGGTCGAACAGCGGGTGGCCCAGCTCCCGTTCCAGTTGCCGGATCTGGGAACTCACCCCGGGCTGGCTCAGGTGCAGCAGCTGCGCGGCCCGGGTGAAGCTGCCGTGCTGGGCGACGGTGACGAAGTACTGGAGCTGCCGCAGTTCCATAACTCCTGATCATAGGTGCCAGAACTTCCCGGTCTTGGACGGGCGTACGGTTCCGGCCGCAGGCTGGACGCATGGAAACCGTGCCGCAGGACCAGGACACCGGCCAGATCCACTGGATCCGCGCGCAGATCGCGGCCGAGCGCCGCGAACTCGCCGCCGTGTTCGCCGCCTTCACCCCGGAGCAGTGGGACTCGCCGTCGCTGTGCGGGGGTTGGCGGGTCCGCGAGGTGGCCGCGCACCTGAGCACCGGGTTCCGGCACTCGACGGCGCGCACGCTCCTCGAACTCGCCCGCTCCGGCGGCAACATCCACCGGATGGCCGACCGGATCGCCCGCCGCGACGCCGCCGCCCTGAGCGAGCGCGAACTCGCCGCCGCCATGGCCGACCACGCCGACCACCCCTGGCGCCCACCCGTCGGCGGCCGGATCGCGGCGCTCGCCCACGACACCGTCCACGGTCTCGACATCACCGTGGCTCTCGGGCTGCCGGCCCGGCTGCCGGTGGCGCGTACGACGGCCCTGCTGGCCGGTGTCGCACCCCGCACGCTGCGGTTCTTCGGGGCGCGGGTGGACGGGGTCCGGCTGGAGGCGACGGACACGGACTGGTCCTACGGGAACGGTCGGCTCGCCGTGGCGGGGCGGGCGGAGCACCTGCTGCTGGTGGCGTACGGGCGCCGGGTGCCGGAGGGGCTGCTGGCGGGGTCCGGCGCGGGACGGTTCACCGCGGGCGGTGCGTAGCGGGCATGTGAGCGGTGCCCCACCGGCGGGAGGTGTTTCCCGGCCACCGGCGAGGGCGGCCGTCATGCGGGCTTCCGGGGCCCGTGACTACGATCGGAAGGAGTACTTCCGGATGGTGGTGAGACGGAGGCCAGGTCGCCGATGGCCCCGAGGTCCGTGCAGTGGCCGCCGTACGTGCGGGTCGCGCCGTGGTTGCTGACCGTCGGCGGGCTGGTGTGGAACGCGCTGGACCCGACCGACTACTGGGGCGATCCGATGCTGGCGGCGGCCGCCGTGCTGGCGGGGGCGCTGCTGATGCTGGGGGACACCGTCGCGGTGGGGGCGGCCAACGCGCTGGGCATCCTGGTGCTGTCCGCCCGGGACGGGTCGCTCGGGACCCGGGCCGGCTTCCTGGAGCTGGGGAACACGGTGTTCGCGGCGGTGCTCGGGATCGCGGTGAACCGGGTGGTGGCCCGGCACGGGCGGCGGTTGGAGCGGGTGCGCTCGGTGGCCGAGGCGGCGCAGCGGGCGGTGCTGCCGGAGCCGCCCGCGCGGGTGGGGCGGTTGTCGGTCGCGGCCTGCTACCGGGCCGCCCAGGACGAGGCGCTGATCGGCGGGGACGCGTACGCGCTGCAGGTCACCCCGTACGGCGTGCGCGGGCTGATCGCCGACGTGCGGGGCAAGGGACTGCACGCGGTCGGGGCGGTGTCGGTACTGCTGGGCGCCTTCCGGGAGGGCTCCCACCGGCTGCCGGACCTGGTCGCGCTCGCGGACGCGCTGGAGGACTCGCTGCTGCGGGAGAGCGAGCGGATGAGCGAGGAGCTGCGGCTGGAGGGGTTCATCACCGCGCTGCTGGTGGAGTTCCCGCCGGGGGAGGAGAGCGTGCGCACGCTCGACTGCGGGCACCCCGGCCCGTACCTGCTGGGCCCGTACCCGCCGGGCGGAGCCGCGCCCCGGGTGCGCCGGCTGGACGCGGCGGACCCGGGGCTGCCGCTGGGGATGGGCGGGTTGGGCGTGGCGCGTCCGCTGCCGGAGGGGCGGCCGTTCCCGGCCGGGTGCACGCTGCTGCTGGTGACCGACGGGGTCACCGAGGCCCGGGACGCGGCGGGGGAGTTCTACGACCCGGTGCTCGGTCTGGCGCCGTTGGGGCCGTTCGCCGGGCCGGGGGAGGTGCTGGACGCGCTGGTGGCGGACGTCGAGCGGTGGACGGGCGGGCCCCGGGACGACGACATGGCGGTGCTGGCGATCACCCGCCGCGCGGAGCCGGGGGGCGGACGGTCGGCGCTGACGGCTGACGGCTGACGGGCGGCTGATGGCGGCCGGCGGACCGGGTCGAGTCGGGGGCGGTCCGCATCCGCCCCGTGATCCCCTTCCACGGCTCGCTTCGGTCACGCCGATATCACGATGAGGTGACGGTGGGGCTGCACTCCATGGAATCCGGCCAAGTTGAGCGCCGCCGTCCGGTGGCCGGAAAGGTCCCGTCCGAATAGCGGACGTCGAAATGGACCGGCGGGCCCGGGGCGATCAAGGTGCCCGTCGGGCCGTGCCGCCTTGGCCGAGGGGTGTCGTCGGCGGCGCGGCCGCGCGGGACGCGCCCGTAAGGAGCGCGCAAGGGCCCGGCGGGCGAGCGGCGGGATTCGGCCGACCTGCGGTCCGTCCGGAAACGGACCCGGCGCTTGCCCCGTGTCGAAGGGGTGACCGAGAGTCGCACCAATGAACGAGAAGCCCAGCACCCGCCAGGCCCGTCTGCTCGGCCACCGCGATTTCCGGCTCCTGCTGACCGGAGCCGCGGCGGCCCAGACGGGCACTCAGGTCACCCTGGTGGCCCTTCCCTTGGTGGCGGTGATGGTGCTCGACGCCACGCCGCTCGAAGTCGGCCTGCTGACCGCCGCCGAGACCGCCGCCTTCCTGCTCGTCGGCCTCCCGGCCGGCGCCTGGCTGGACCGGATGCGCAAGCTGCCGGTGCTGATCCGGGCCGACGTGGTGCGCTGCCTGGCCGTGGGGTCGATCCCGCCGGCCGCCGCGCTCGGCGTGCTGACCATGCCGCAGCTCTACCTGGTGGCGCTGGTCACCGGGGTGGCGACGGTGTTCTTCGACGTCGCCCACCAGTCCTTCCTGCCCGCCGTCCTGCCGCGCGAGCAACTGGTCGGCGGCAACGGGGCGTTGGAGACGGTCCGCTCCTCGGCGCAGATCGCCGGGCCGGGCCTCGGCGGCGGGCTGGTCCAGCTGCTCGGGGCGCCGCTCGCCATCGTGGCCGACGCCTGCGGCTACCTCGTCTCCGCGCTGCTGCTCGGCCGGATCAAGGTCGAGGAGCAGCGGCCGGAACCCGATCCGGGGCGCTCGCTGCGCGCCGAGGTCGGGGAGGGCGTGCGGTTCGTGCTCGGCCACCCGCTGCTGCGGGCGATCGCGACCGCCACCGCCACCTCCAACCTGTTCTCCGCCGTGCTGACCGCCGTGCAGACGGTCTTCTGGGTACGGGTGCTCGACCTGTCGCCGGGCGCCATCGGCGTGCTGCTGTCGGTCTCCGCCATCGGCGGACTGGCCGGCGCGCTGTGCGCCGGGCAACTCGCCCGGTGGATCGGGCAGGCCCGGCTGATCTGGCTCTCCACGCTGGTGACGGCACCGTTCGCGATGCTGTGGCCGCTGTCCGGCGGCGGCGCGGGCGTGGTGCTGTTCGGCCTGGCCTCCGGGGTGGTGCTGTTCGGCGCGGTGGCCTACAACGTCGCCCAGGTCAGCTTCCGGCAGAGCCTCTGCCCGCCGGAGCTGCTCGGCCGGATGAACGCCACCATGCGCTTCCTGGTGTGGGGCACGCTGCCGATCGGCGCCCTGGTCGGCGGCGTGGTCGCCGACGCGGCCGGGCCGCGTGCCGCGCTCTGGGTCTGCGCCGTCGGCTTCCTGCTGGTGCCGCTGCCGCTGCTGCTCTCGCCGCTGCGGCGGATGCGCGAGCTGCCGGGCCCGGACCGTACGGCGGGGCCGGGGGCGGGCGCGGGGGCGGACACCACCGAGGAGGAGAGCGCCGTGAGCCCGGGGGTGTCCTGACCCGCCCGCCCGCCTGCCCGTAGCACCCGGACCCGAGCAACGCCCTGATCGATCACCTCGACCGATCCCGACCCATCCCGACCGATCCCCGACCCGAGCCGCGACCGGAAACCGGAGACCGTTCCCGTGCACGCCAGCATCACCGCCGCCTACCTCGCCCGGTACCGCTCCGCCGCCGCCGAATCCCCGGTGGAGCTGCTCCCGCTGACCGGCGCCCAGCGACGGTTCCTGATCACCCGCCGGCTCACGCCGCAGAGCCGGAGCGACATCGTCCCGCTGATGTTCGCCTACCCGCGCGGCACCCTCGACCTGGCCCGGCTGGCCCGCGCCGCGACCGCGGTGGCCGCCCACCACCCGGCGCTGTGCGGCGGCTTCGCGACCGTGCGGGGCACACCCGTGCTGCGCGCCGGCGGCCCCTCCGCCGAGGCCGCCCGGATCCCCGTTGCCCCCGGCGGCACCGCCCGCGCCGCGTTGCGCGAGGCCCTGCTGGACTGGCCCGCCGACGGACCCGCGCTGCGCCTGCTGGTGGCCGCGGACCCGGACGGTGTGCCGTCGGCGGACGGGGACGAGGAACTGCTCGTCGTCGCACTGGACCACGCCGCCTGCGACGAGCAGTCGCTCGGCGTGCTCACCGCCGAGCTCAGCGCGGCGTACGAGCAGGACGAGGCCCCCGCGGCCGGGCCCACCCCCCAGGCGCTGGCCGACTACCGGCAGGCCGTCGAGCTGCAACTGGACGCCGAGGACGCCGCCGGCGGCCCCGCCGCGCAGGCCCACTGGGGCCGACGGCTGGGCGGCCTGACCGGGGCGGGCGGCAGCGCGGCCACGTCCACCGGGATGCTCACCGAGCGACTGCCCGCCGCCGAGGGCGCCGCCCGCAGCGCCGTCTTCCCGGCCCTGCTGGACGCGGTCGGCTCGGCCCTGCACCGGCTGCACCGGGTAGGAGGGCCTTCCCGACCGGAGACCGGGGGAGGGGCGCTCGCGCTCGGCTACCCCTGGGGCGGACGACCGGCGGGTGCGCCCGCCGCACTCGGCTGCTTCCTCAACACCCTGGTGCACCCGGCGACTTCGGGACCGGTCGCGGACCTGGACGCGCTCGCGGACGCCTGGTGGGACGACCTGGACCAGGCCGGCACCCCCTTCGACGAGGTGGTCCGCGCCGCCCGCACCGCCGGGGCCCCGTGGTCGGGCGCCCTGGACGCCCTGCTCACCCTGGACGACCTGCACCGCCGCCCGCCGCTGGTGCTCGGCGGCACCCCCGGCCGGGAGACCCCCCTGGACGGCCGCCCGCTCGCCGCACCGATGGCCGTCTCCGCCTCGCACGGCGACGACCTGCTGATCCGGCTGGCCTGGGACCGCGACCGCTTCCCCGAGGCCGACGCCCACGCGGCCTTCGGCGACCTGCTCGCCGTGCTGCGGCACCACCTGCCCGCCCGGCCGAGCCTGGCCGCCCAGGCCTGAACCCGCCTGCCCCGCAGGCTCGACACCGCACGTCCGACACCGTACGTCCAAGACTGCCCGCCCGACGCCGCCCGCCCGAGACCGTACGCCCGAAGCCGTACGCCCGGGACCGCGGGCGCCGAACTCCTACCCAGGATCCCGACCGGCGGATCCGCCATGACCGTCCGCGCGCGTCCGACACGCCCCCGGACGGGACCCCCGGGCCCCGGGCCGCACCCCACCCCGGTGCGGCCCGGCCACCGGCCGGTGCGGGAACACCCCACGCCCGCTTCCGGCCACCGCAGTGCCGACAAAGCCCACCACACAAGGGAATCGACGATGTTCGCACTCTCTCCGTCACAGGAGATCGTCTGGCTGCACGAGCAGATGCTGCCGGGCAGCCGCGCCTACAACTTCACCGCCGTCCTCGACCTGTGGGGCGCTCTCGACCGGGACGCGCTGCACACCGGCCTGGCCGCCGTGCTGGCCCACCACCCGGGCCTGCGGCTGGAGTTGGTGCCCAGCCCGGAGGGCCTGCCCGGCCAGCGGGTCGCCGAGGACTGCGAACCGGAGCTGCGCCACAGCGACTTCGCCGCCGAGCAGGACCCGGAGGCCGCCTTCCGGCGGCTGCTCGCCGCCGAGGCCGAGGAGCCGCTGGACACCGGCCGGGCGCCGGTGCTGCGCTGGCACCTGGTCCGGCTCGGCGAGGACCACCACCGGCTGGTCCACGTCGAGCACCACCTCGTCCACGACGGCCACTCCTTCGCGATCCTGCTGCGCGACCTGTTCACCGTCTACCGCGCCACCGTCCTTGGCGAGCCGTACCAGCTGCCCGTCGCCCCCTCGTACGAGGACCACGCCCGTGCCGCCGCCGACCTCCCCCGGGACCGCGGCCTCGACTTCTGGACCAGGGAGCTGGCCGACGCGCCGCGCGAGGTCACGCTGCCCGGACTGGCCCGGCCGCGCGCCGAACGGCGCCACCGCGGCGGCCAGTTGCGCCAGTCGATCGGCGCCGACCTGGCCGGGCGGCTGCGCGAGCGCAGCACGGCGGACGGCCACACCCCGTTCAGCACCCTGCTCGCCCTGCTCGCCGAACTGCTGCGCCGGCACAGCGGCCACCGCGAGCTGGTGATCGGCACCGCCGTCGGCAACCGCCCGGAGGGCTTCGAGGGCACCGTCGGCATGTTCGTCAACACCGTCCCGCTGCGCCTGCGGCTCGACCCGACGGTCCCCGGCACCGAGGCCGTCGACGAGGTGACCGACGTCCTGCTGCGCGCGCTGCCGTACCAGGACCTGCCGGTCCAGGAGCTGACCCGCCGGCTCGGACTGCACACCAGCGGCGCCGACAACCCGCTGTTCAACGTGATGTTCAGCGCGCACGACGCGGCGCTGCCCGACGTCCAGGCGCCCGGTCTCGAGGTCTCGCTGTACGAGGGCTTCAACACCGGCACCACCCGCTTCGACCTCGACCTGGTGCTGCTGCCCGACGACCGCCGGGTGGTCGGCGAGAAGCACGGCGCCGCCGGGATGACCCTGGTCTGGGACTACGACGCCGACCTGTTCCGCGAGTCCGACGCGGTACTGCTGTCCGAGCGGCTGCTGGAACTGCTGCGCTGCTACCTGGACCGCCCGCAGACGCCGATCGCCGACCTGGCCCCCGCGCCCGAGGCCGCGCAGGCCACCCCGGTCGCCCCGGTCACCCCCGCCGTGCTCGACCCGGCCGCCGTCCACGACCCGGCCTCGCTCGCCCTGCTGGCCGGCACCGAGCGGATCAGCTACGGCGAACTCGACCGCAGGGTCACCGAGTTGGTCGAGCGAATGAACGCCGCCGGTGTCGTCCCCGGCCAGCCGGTCGCCGCCGTGCTGCCGCGCGGCGCGGACAGCGTGGTCGCACTGCTCGCCTGCCTGCGCCACGGCGCCGTGTACGCGCCGCTGTCCACCGAGGACCCGGCCGCCCGGCTCGGGCTGTTGCTGGAGCGGCTGAGCCCGGCGCTCGTCCTCACCACCCGGCAGAGCGCGTCGGCGCTGCCGGAGGAGGGCGTCACCCCGGCGCTGCTGGACGGCCCCGAATTCCCGAAGGCCGAGCCCGCGGCCGTGCTGGACGGCGCCGCGTACGTGATCCACACCTCCGGCTCCACCGGCGTCCCCAAGCCCGTCCTGGTCGGCCGCGAGGCCCTCGCCGGGTACGTCGCCGCGATCGTCGACCGCTACCACCTCAGCTCCGCCGACCGGGTGCTGCTGTTCGCCCGGCCGTCCTTCGACGTGGCCCTGGAGGAGGTGCTGCCCGCCCTCGCGGCCGGCGCCGCCCTCGTCGTGCCGCAGCGCGAGGTGCCCACCGGGCCCGAACTGGTCGCCGTGCTGGCCGCCCGCGGTGTGACCGTCGCCAATCTGCCGACCAGCTACCTGCTCGCCGTCCGCGAGGACCTGCGCGCGGCGCTGGACGACGGCCGCTGGGCGCCCCGGCTGCTGGTGCTCGGCGGCGAGCGGCTGCCCGCCCGGGCGCTGTCCGGCCTGACCGGGGCCACCACCGTGCTGAACGCCTACGGCGTCACCGAGGCCACCGTGACCTCCACCGTGTACGAGATCACCGCCGCCGACGTCGCCGAGGACGGCGAGATCCCGCTCGGCGCCGAACTCGACGGCGTGAGCGTCCACGTCCTGGACGACACCCTGCGCCCGCTCGCCCCCGGCTGCGTCGGCGAACTCGCCGTCAGTGGCGGCCTGTTGGCCGAGGGCTACCTCGGTCTGCCGGAGCCCACCGCGGCCCGCTTCACGACCGTCCCCGCGCTCGGCGGCGCCCGGGTGTACCGCACCGGCGACCGCGGCTACCGCGACCTGGACGGGCGGCTGCGCTTCCTCGGCCGCTCCGACAACCAGGTCAAGCTGCGCGGCCACCGGATCGAGCTGGAGGAGATCGAGGCCGCCGCCTCCGCCGAACTCGGCGGCCGCTCCTGCGCGGTGCTGCTGCACACCGACCCGCGGACCGGCCCCCGCCTGGTCGGCTTCCTGGAGGGCGCCGACCACCCCGACCAGGCCGCCCTGCACGAGGCGCTCGCCCGCCGGCTGCCCGGCGGACTCGTCCCGGCGAGCTGGACGGCCGTCGCCGCGATGCCGACCCTGCCCGGCGGCAAGCCCGACCGCGCCGCCCTCGCCCGCCTGGTGGAGCAGGCTCCGGAACCGGAGGAGGGCGCGCCGGGCGAGTTCGCCGACCCCAGCCAGCAGCTGATCGCCGCCGCCTGGCGCGAGGTGCTCGGCCACGACCGCTTCACCGCGGACTCGCACTTCTTCGAGGTCGGCGGCCACTCGCTGCTCGCCGCCCAGCTCGCCGCGTACCTGGAGCCCCACCTCGGCAGCCGCCCGCCGCTGCGCACCCTGTTCCGCCACGCCGTGCTGGCCGACCAGGCCCGCGCCCTCGCCGGGAACGCCAAGTGAACGCGCGCGCCTTCCAAGGCTTCGAACCGACGGCTCGTCACTTTCTGTGGAGATGATGATGGAACACCTTGGCACGGAACTCCGGAGCACGGACGACACGCATGCGGACACCCCGAGTGCGGGCACCCCGGGTGCGGACGGCCTTCGTGCGGACGGTCTGAGCATCGGCTACGGCCGCCCGCACCAGGACGGCGCGGTGCTCGACCTGTTCACCGCCTGGGCGCACCGGACCCCCGACGCCCCCGCCCTGATCGACGGCGAGCAGGTCTACAGCTACGCCGAACTCGACCGCCTCGCCGACACCGTGGCCGAGGCGCTGCGCGGCCGGGTCGGCCCCGGCGACCTGCTCGGCGTCTGCCTCGCCCACTCGGTCTCGCTGGTCGCCGTCACCCTGGCCGCCGCCAAGCTCGGCGCCGTCCACCTGCCGCTCGGCCCGCGCCCCGGCGAGCGCCGGCTGCGCGCCGTCGCCGAGCAGCTGCGCCCGGCCTGCCTGGTCGGCGAGCCGGACCTGCTGCCGCCCGGCGGCGAGCGGCTGCCGCTGGACCTGCCCACCGCCGGCGTGGTGGCCGCCCTGACCCCGGGCGGGCAGGTGCGCGTCCCGGCCGGCACCCACTACGCGGTGCTCACCTCCGGTTCCACCGGCACCCCGAAGGCCGTCGCCGTCACCGAGCCCGCGCTCGGCGCGCTGCTGCAGTGGTACCGCGGGGCGACCGGCCTCGGCCCCGGGGAGCGGCACAGCCTGCTGATCGGCGTCGCCTTCGACCCGCACGTGCAGGAGCTGTGGGCCGGCCTCACCTCCGGCGCGGCCCTGGTCGTCGCCCCCGAGGCCGTCCGCTGGGACACCGGCGCGCTCACCGACTGGTGGCGCGAGGCCGGCATCACCGCGTCCATCCTGCCCACCCCGCTGGCCGAGCCCGTCCTCGGCCGGCCCTGGCCTGCCGGGCTGGCGCTGCGCCACCTGGTGATCGGCGGCGACCGGCTGCGCCGCGCCCCCGGGCCCGACGTCACCGCGACCGTCCACAACGCCTACGGCCCCGCCGAGGCCACCGTCACCACCACCATGCACGCCATGGCCCCCGGCGGCGACCACGGCGCCGGCGCCCCGCCGATCGGCCTGCCGATCGACGGCGTCGTCCGCGTCGGCACCCGCGCGGGCGGCCGCCCGGGGCCGCGCGGCACGGCCGGGGCGCGGCGGGTCGGCGGCCCCGGCCGGGCCGCCGGG